>NZ_JBFRKH010000165.1:0-367 GCF_041469265.1 Shewanella sp. 10N.286.51.B2 | reverse complement strand
ATAGATAGCCATTCCAACAAGCAGCCACACCATGGATTCTAAAGTTAATTTCCTCTTTCTCATCGTGACAGTATCAGTAAGAGAATAGGCTTCGTCGATGAGTTCAATTGGAAGCAAGTTAGACAAAGTCTCAACGCTGCTAGGTTTCCAATCATTAATTATGTTTAGAGCTTGAGAAACATCCATAAAAAAATCCAAGTGCATTAAATACACTTGGATTTTGACAGCTCTGAAGGATCCTTCAACCGATCGCTTTGGCTTTAACTGATCGGCATTACACTCTTCAGTGGCTTTTTAATTACATAGGCTGTTACGCCCTATAAGCGAGAATTACGCCTGTGGACGCATTGCCGGGAACAAGATCACG
>NZ_JBFRKH010000164.1:0-332 GCF_041469265.1 Shewanella sp. 10N.286.51.B2 | reverse complement strand
GCACTGGGTTTGTCTGGCAATCTTCCTGACTTAGCTAAGCGTCCAGTGACTCATCGATAATGACATAGTGTTCTGGTGGTATATCGAATCATCATTGATACGAAAATTGGTACGAAAAAAGGGTTGGCATAATGCCAACCCTTTTTGTTTGTGCGCCGAGCATGGCGTTGATCTAGGAGGTGAAAGTCCTCTACGGGCTCAGTCGAGCGAGAACCGTTAGCCTATGCAAGGGTGTTCACCGTGAGGTGAAATCTGAAGGAAGCAAATGGCAAAACTTGGTTGTGACGAACAGAAATCTGATAGTAGGCCATTACAACTTGGGCAACCTAGCC
>NZ_JBFRKH010000163.1:0-289 GCF_041469265.1 Shewanella sp. 10N.286.51.B2 | reverse complement strand
TCCGAAGAATCTATTTTATCTAACGATAAAACGTTTTGATATTCATCAACGAGTGCCCACACAGATTGATAGGTTTAAATTGTTAAAGAGCTTTGCTTATCGAAACTTTCTTTTTACAAAGAAACCCTTGAAAGCGGACGTGAATTCTAGCGATTTAATCTTAAGTGTCAAACACTTTTAAAATTAATTTGTTTCGAACTTTCCGTCTTACTGATTACCGCTGAAGCCTTGTGGCGTCTGCCGTGTCAGTGAGGCGGCATTATAGAGATCATCGTAAACATGGCAACCC
>NZ_JBFRKH010000162.1:0-249 GCF_041469265.1 Shewanella sp. 10N.286.51.B2 | reverse complement strand
GCTCAAAGACGGCGTTGCCCTAGAAGGCACGCTGACCGAAGAGCAAGACGGCACTTGGAGCTTCACGCCGAGCGCCGACCTGGCGGATGGCACTTACGACTTGAGCGTAAAAGTGACGGACGATGCGGGCAATAGCGCGACGTCGACCGAGCTTGAAGTCATCATCGATACCGAAGCGGCGGCGACCATCACAATCGATGATGATATCGCAGGCGACGACATCGTGAACGCAGCGGAAGCGGCTGGTGA
>NZ_JBFRKH010000161.1:0-295 GCF_041469265.1 Shewanella sp. 10N.286.51.B2 | reverse complement strand
GGCAACGCCGTCTTTGAGCACCACGATGCCCGCTGCCACCACATCGTCATCGATGTTGCCCAGCGAGAACGTCGGCGTCTTGTCATTGGTTAGGTTGTCTGTGTCGCTGTCGCCGCTGTCGCTCGACGCCACCAGATCGATGGTCGGTTTGCTGATATCGGTATCAACCTCGTAACCACCGTCTTTGTTGTCACCGCTTGCCTCTGTCGTCGCCGTGAACGGGTTGCCCGCTTCATCGGTGCCACTCACGCTCGCCACGATGGTGCTGTCCGCATCCGCAACTAACTCGCTGCCC
>NZ_JBFRKH010000160.1:0-321 GCF_041469265.1 Shewanella sp. 10N.286.51.B2 | reverse complement strand
GGCGTGAACGTGTAATCGCCGTTGCTCGCGATGCTCAACGTACCCACGCCTTGGATCGTCGCCGTTTGACCTGGCGTGAAGCTTTCCGCTGTGCCGTCACCATTGATGTCGACGCTAAAGCCTTTCACCGTCACCGGACCATCAACACTTGAGGTGCCCGTTAGGACGTTGTCCGTCAGTGAACCATCTTCATCCACTGTCTCTGTTTCCGAACCATCTGTGAAGCTGTCGTCTTTCGCATTGATGTCGATGGTCAGCGTTGAGTCCACATCCGTATCACCGTCAGTCACCGTGTAGCTCACCACTGGCACGTCGCCGTTG
>NZ_JBFRKH010000159.1:0-249 GCF_041469265.1 Shewanella sp. 10N.286.51.B2 | reverse complement strand
GCTCCTTTTTATTTGTCTGTTATCTAAATACGTATAGAAATCGCTAACCTTTCCACTCGTACAGAGCCGGGATTTCTATCTTCTGTTGATTGAACTCTATGATCACTGATTGTGGCTTAATCTCTAGTAATTGAATGTCTTGTCCAATCCAATCTCCTTGCGCCACTTCTTGGCCGTTCACTTTTACCCAACGTTTGGTCTCGCTGCTCGAGTACATATGAGTTTGTAGGTCTAACTTAGGAAGGACCT
>NZ_JBFRKH010000158.1:0-396 GCF_041469265.1 Shewanella sp. 10N.286.51.B2 | reverse complement strand
AGTTTGTTGGCTTGGTCGACTCTGACTCTATCCATTACCTCACGACCGAACTTAGCAACAACATGGAATAAGTCGTAAACGATTTTGGCGTTCGGGCAGTGCGCTTGAACTTCAAGGTCAAAAGCCGTATTCATGTCCATCGCGACCGCTTCGATATTATTGCCATGCTTGCCTAACAGCTCGAAGAACGGTCGTATGTCCTTGCGGCTACGGCCTAACCCTATCCAAATAGCTTGGTGAGTCTTAGCGTCAGCAATGACCGTGGCATACCGATGTCCTTTAAAGATAGCGAACTCATCCATGACGAGTTGCCTTAGCCCCTCCCATTTCACTGACGGTACCACTTGGCGAAGTCGGCGTTTATCTATCTCTTTAATGGTGTGCCAATGTACGCTT
>NZ_JBFRKH010000157.1:0-279 GCF_041469265.1 Shewanella sp. 10N.286.51.B2 | reverse complement strand
TCACCAGACAGCATCACTTATTACCCTGACTCTTAAACCTAACTCTGAGGCTAAGTGCCTTTGTGGTCTCGAGGCCGAGGCTATTCATGAGTATCAATGGCGTCATGTGAAAGAAGCCATGTTGCTCGGTGTTCCTGTTGAACTTTCCGTTCAAACACGAAGAATTAAGTGTCGTGACTGCGGCATCAAAACAGAGTCTCTATCTTGGTTAGAGCCTTATGCTCGTATCACGAAGCGCTTAAAAAGTTATATAGAACAACTGCTGCCTCTTCTTCCCAT
>NZ_JBFRKH010000156.1:0-253 GCF_041469265.1 Shewanella sp. 10N.286.51.B2 | reverse complement strand
CGAGTCCCGTCCGCTGCGCCAAACAGATTAGCCCTTGTCATAAGACAAGGGCTTTTTTGTGCCTGTAATTTATGCTGTTGGGCTTATTTTAATGAATTAGTTAATTGGATTAATTACTTGAATTAGTTACTTGAATTAGTTACTTGAATTGGCTAAATGAATTGCTTGAATAAAAGCAGCAGTTGGTTACTTTGTATTAGTAAGCTGAGCCTGTCACGCCGGGGGCGCAGGTTCGAGTCCCGTCCGCTGCGCC
>NZ_JBFRKH010000155.1:0-208 GCF_041469265.1 Shewanella sp. 10N.286.51.B2 | reverse complement strand
GAGCTCCTATTAACGTGTACCTCACACGTATCTGTTTAGCCACATATTTACGTGATAAAGGCTTTCCTTTTGATGTAAAAGTATCTTTGTTAACCCTAGGCTTTGCTGAAGCCATATTAGCAATATAGGCGCTATATCGATGTAGCAAGTACACTCAAAAAAATCATCAATGCCATAGATCATCAAATCTGTATTAATGACTTTATTC
>NZ_JBFRKH010000154.1:0-200 GCF_041469265.1 Shewanella sp. 10N.286.51.B2 | reverse complement strand
AGCCCCAACTAATGTTGAGGCTTTTTTGCACCATACTTACGTATGTAAGTTCTCATCATTGCTAAGCAAAGACTAAGAATAATGGTACCCGAGGCCAGACTTGAACTGGCACGCCCTATTTAAAAACGACGAGGGATTTTGAGTAATATGTTTTATTAAAATAAATTTTGGATACAAAATAGCCCCAACTAATGTTGAGG
>NZ_JBFRKH010000153.1:0-925 GCF_041469265.1 Shewanella sp. 10N.286.51.B2 | reverse complement strand
AGAATCTGTTACACCCTCCTATCATCATGCGAATTGCCAAAGAACCCCCTACTATTGCTAATGATTCTCTAATGTACTTAAAGCAGCTTTTTCGTCATGGCATAAAACTCGACTTGCTTGCTAATAATCCTGCGAGTGCTTTTACTGTTTCAGATGCTGGAGGCGTTGAATTAAGCAAGGATAGAGCCTTATCAATTGATGAACTTCAAACTGCATTTAAACTATTTAGAGATAACGGCACAAAATTCACAAGAGACAATTATCTTGCTTGTGCCTTACTAGTAACCCTTGGTGTTCGTAAGAGCGAATTATGCTGCGCCAAGTGGCAAGAGTTTGAACTTGATAAAGCTCTTTGGCATTTACCAGAAGGCAGAAGTAAGACTGGCGCACCGATAACTATACCTTTGCCTAAACAGGCTATGGCATGGCTAAAAGAGCTTCACATACGTGCTTGTGGTTCTGATTACGTTTTTCCACCTCGTAGAGTTTCAACCAAGCTTCACATGGGCAATGACACGCTGAATAGAGCAATTTCTAAAATGTTCGGTCGTGAAGCTGGTCGAAAAATACAACCCCCTAATCTTATGGGAGATATGGAACACTTTTCCCCTCATGATCTTAGGCGAACATTCAGGAGTTTAGCTGCTTACGCTGGTGTAGCTGGCCATGTTGCAGAGCGCTGTCTAAACCACAAATTGAAAGGTGTCGAAGGTATCTATGACCGCCACGACTATCTAGAAGAAAGAAAGGAAGCTCACGCTAAAGTGGCGGTTCTACTAGAGCCAATTATAAACGGGACTGTAAAATGAAATTCATAAAGGACGAGACCGAACTACCGAGTTGGTTTACTGAAGAGCGTTACCTTAGAATTGTTAATGAAGTACCGTATGAAAGAATCCAGTTAGAGTGTAACCCTCCCTTATAT
>NZ_JBFRKH010000152.1:0-582 GCF_041469265.1 Shewanella sp. 10N.286.51.B2 | reverse complement strand
CAGCGCGGGTGTCGACATGTCACCTGACTATGCTCACTCAGGCATAGCCACACTTGGCAATACAACACTCTATGCGGATGGCAAGCTGACCATTACAGACCCCGATGTAGGCGAGTCAGGATTTGAACGCCAAGGCAGCAATGGTTACGACTATCACGGCACCTATGGCGATCTAATCTTACTCACCGATGGCACCTGGCATTACCATGCCGATGCTGGGCATCTATCAGGTATAGGTGCTAGGCCCACAACGCGTGGCACTGCAATTGACCAGCTTGGTGAAGGACAAAGCTTAACCGATACGATTACAGTCCATTCAAAAGATGGTACAACACACGATATTGTCATCACCATTCACGGCAGTAACGACAGACCTTACTGTTCATCTGAAGTGGTGCTACAAAGTGGCAGCGAAGATACCCGCCAAACTCTGACGACAGCACAACTACTTGCCAATACCGTGGACGTCGATAAAAACGATGCCGGTAAACTAACCATTGAAAACCTGCATGCTGACCATGGCTCTATTCTAAACAATGCCGATGGTACGTTTACGTTTACCCCAGAAAAAGACTACAACGG
>NZ_JBFRKH010000151.1:0-397 GCF_041469265.1 Shewanella sp. 10N.286.51.B2 | reverse complement strand
GATATTGTCATCACCATTCATGGCAGTAATGACCGCCCCTATTGCTCATCCGAGGTCGTACTACAAAGTGGCAGCGAAGATACCCGCCAAACTCTGACGACAGCACAACTACTTGCCAATACCGTGGACGTCGATAAAAACGATGCCGGTAAACTAACCATTGAAAACCTACACGCCAACCATGGTTCCATTCTAAACAATGGCGATGGCACCTTCACCTTTAGCCCAGAAAAAGACTATAACGGCGATGTCCATTTTAGCTATGACGTCAAAGATGCCCACGGTGGTGTGACCCACACTGGCGCATCAACGACGCTCTCGGCGGTTGGCGATGCTGCCCAAATCGCTGGCGTTGATACTGGTTCAATAACCGAAAGCAGCGCGGGTGTCGACATGT
>NZ_JBFRKH010000150.1:0-261 GCF_041469265.1 Shewanella sp. 10N.286.51.B2 | reverse complement strand
TTTCTAATTTAGTAAGCTCTGTAGCTCACAAATGTCCACAAATGGGTTAGGCAAGATAACTCGTTTCTGACCGTGCGACTTGAAGTCGTATGAAACGTCGTTCACCACGATAAGAGTGAAGCATCTGTATCACCAGATGACCCTAAGATTCTGAATACAGCAACGAGTCTGGCAATGGAACAATATTTGGCTTATGCCGAATGGGAACAGAAGCGTGAGTGTAATAGCCGACTATTATATAGTGGTTCTGTAACCCTCCCT
>NZ_JBFRKH010000149.1:0-665 GCF_041469265.1 Shewanella sp. 10N.286.51.B2 | reverse complement strand
CTGCGGGCATCAGTTACGTTAGCTTGAATATTGCTTAAGTTATTAATGGTGAAGTTCATCCGATTTTGCACCGCACCTAAATCGGCACGTTGGCCATCAATTTCAGAAATGGCAGCATCAATAACTGTGACCGCATTTTGTGAACCCGCATAAGATGTAATATCAATGTCATTTACGGCAGTATTACCAGAATCCGCTGCACCGATAGTAAAGGCTGCTGAAGGGGCCGTAGCTTCAGTCAAAGCTAATGTACTTTCATTATTTAAAATACCTTTCATACTGAATCCAGTACCTGCAGCATCAAGCTCCGCAAACACTCCTGTAGCCTGTGACGCTCCATTTAAAGCATTATTAATTGCGTCGACCGCACCAGCCGCATCTGTTACTTTCGAAAAGTCAACGGCTAAATCTTCAGTTGCAGCAGTAGTATTTACTTTATATGCAAAAGAAAAAGTTGTATCAGCAATGACTGCTGTAGTTTCTGTAGCATCATAAGTACCAACAACACTCTTACCTTCCTTTCCAATTGCATCAGCAGAGATATCACTAAGGCTTACTGAAATGGTTTCATTGGCATTTGAACCCACTTGGAATGATTGTGTGCCGTAATTACCATTCAATAATTTCTGGCCACCAAAAGAAGTGGTATCAGCAATACGGGTTAA
>NZ_JBFRKH010000148.1:0-984 GCF_041469265.1 Shewanella sp. 10N.286.51.B2 | reverse complement strand
CCGCATGCAGGGTGGTGTGGAGGCTGGAGGCTAGATACCTCCGGCTACCCGATTAAGTTTCTTTTAGCGACGAACAAATTGTTCCCTATAATGCCCTAACTCCAAGCATTTTGAGCATTCTTCGCTCTCACGGTAATAAACCCTACTGTTTCCTACTGTCATTTGTATACGTTCAACAACACCGTCCCCTTTTCCCTTATGTTGGATAACTCTTAAGTCAGGTTTACAACACTGAAGAATCCCCCGCAGGAGCTCTACAGTTGAAGCTTGTACTTTAGGTCCGAGAATCAATTTTTTTACAGAAATCTGCACATAAGTATCAGATACGATACAGCGGAACTCTTTCTCGTATTTCCAGCTTGAGTCCTTATACTTTAGAATTTCTATCGCTTTATCAGTTGTTAATTGGTTTTTGGAAATTTTAGGTTTGTTCCGGTAGGACACTTTATTAGCTTCCGAGCTTGGCATCAGTTCAAATTCAATAGCACAACCACGGCCACCGTCTGCGTAATGTGCCCACATTAATGTGTTTGAGTCGTCCGGAGTAAAACAACAAACCCGAAGATCTTCTAAGATGTTCTTCCAACTTTCTTCTAGGTCATCAGGAATTGTCCCATCAACCTTAATCACGCCTTCCATCGGGTCATTTAGTTCATTGTACTTACTTGCATATAACCTTTCGCGAAGCAATATGTCCAAAACGAACTCTAAATTACTTAATGACTTATATTTATAAAATGTATTTTTGTTCATTTGAACTGCCCATAGAAACTTAACAGCTTATTCAATAGCAGCACAATAATGTTCCAGGCTGCTCAATTCAAACCTCAAAGATACCATCGCTAAGTCATTGTTGTAAATCGAATATTTTTCATAAATACGTAAGTAATGCTCAAAATATTGCCGGAGAAAGAATGCGTCTTTGTTTACGCGGTCTATACAACACTTTAAAAAATTTCGCAGTAGATTGATATGTATGGGTTT
>NZ_JBFRKH010000147.1:0-2510 GCF_041469265.1 Shewanella sp. 10N.286.51.B2 | reverse complement strand
GGAAAGCAGTTTTATATTGTAGTAAAGCGTGGACCCTGCAACTCTTTATCATGGTCATTTTACGGTCTAAAAAGCATTCATTTTAATTGATGGGTGTAGTAGTTAGGTTAAAGTTGAGCTGTTTTAGCTTTATTTAGGTTGTTAAGGTGTGTAAATGTTCAAGGTGTGCGTTTCAAATAGTTTAAGAGGTTTGAGGTGTTCAATTTAATGCAACCCAAGCTATTTGTGATACGTTTCAAATCTAAGAATTCAATATCATTTTTATTACAACTGAATGTATTTTACTGTGATAAGTCACTAACTCAAAAGGGGTAGGTTGAGCGAGTATCGCCCACATTCGAAAAATGTTGTGAAATGGATGATATGAAACAATTAAATACAACTGCTGCTTTGCTTGCATTGGCGATACTTTCAGGCTGTGGAAGTGATGACTCCAACAGTGCTCCAACCCCGCCAGATTTACCTGAAACAGGCCAACCACCACAAACTGGTAGCGAGGTATTCGATAATGTTTGGGGACCGGATATAAAATGGCAATTAGAAGGACCAATAACCATCTACTTCGACAGGATGGACAGAGCTGATTGGGTTGCTCAATCTGAAAGACGACATGCCGATATTAAACATGGATTCACTGTTGAAGCAGAAGAGGTTCGTCGGGTTATTCCAACACCGCTGCGGGATGATTTGTTTAATGATGGTCAAATCACTTTTGCAGAAGTGCTGCTATACCTATCTCAGACCCGTGATGATTTCCATGTTGAGTACCAATGGGGCGAAGATATCGGTGCTTATCGCTATACGGTATGGCGTAATGAGGATGGTAGTGCTGTAGAGTTTGATATTGATGGAAAACCAGTTGGAGAAGGCGATCCTAACTGGTATGCCAATTGGATCCCAGATACTGCAGACTTTAAGAGAGAATATAAATACACCAATTGGGGGGAAAACGTTGGCACTCGTTTAGAAATGACAGTGCTGCAATCAAATTCAGGTGTATTACTGCGTCCAAGAAGTGAGGCTTATACCTACCGACGTGAAGAAATGCAAAGAACACAGGTTGAGCGTCGCAACGAAGCTCAGGCTCAGTTCTCTGATAATCGTATAATTATTCCTGAAGTTATGCTTGATCCTGTTGATGGCGAACCAAGATATTTTTATAACGTCGAGGTTAGACCACATAACTTACGTCCTGACATATATAAGAAAGATGCCATGATCACCATGGCGGATATTTATATGAGTATGCATGAAGATGGGCTGATTGATGTTGGTTTTTCATACTGGGGTAAGATATCCACAGGTATAGATATTCAGCACTTCATTATTAATTCTGTTGATGGTGCCACTAACCAGGCTAGATACGCATATGCGATTAATGGTTATGAGCGCCGTTATATAAAAGATTGGAATCACAAGTACGGCCTTGGAGGTATGTCTAAGCCTGAAGACACGCCACCGGCAACATTCTGTGATGGCATTGCCCTTGATGGCTCAGCCACTGGCACATCAAACGGTCAAATTGATCAAGAATGTGGCGAATACTTTGCAAGTAAAGGCATTGAAATTGACCTTACTGATTGGTACGGCGACAGAAATATGCACACCTTTGCAGATGTTTGGCCTATGTATTACCCCGTTGATTATACCGCGGTAATGGCTAGACAGTTGACGTTTGCTGCACCAGAAAGCCATCGGGTTGGCGGGGATAATCAATATCCTATTTACGATATTAATGAAGCTATTCGTCCATTATCAGCAGAGCATTTTGGCTGGGGCGTTGCCGATTGTGGTACTTGTCACTCGTTAGGTAGTATTCACTCTGATGGGGACCAAGGTAGTTTGGGGGTTAACCCAACGCCCGTTTATGTTATGGATCTAGCTAAAGGCGTACAGTCTTATGAAGTATTAGATGAAGCGGATCGCGCCGTAGCACCTTATCAATGCGCTCAGTGTCATGGTAGTAACGGCGCACCAGCAGGTCATGGTGAAATGGGGGTATGTTTCTGGTGCCATGATAATGAGTTCCAACCTAAAAACCACGGTTCAGTAAATAAACTGTTCCCGAAAATGTACGAAGGTGGTAACTCTCCTGAAGATATGACCTTTCACCCAGCTAAACCAATCATTGATGTGCCATCAACCGATAGAGATGCTGTGAGCGTTGTTAGTGCTGAAATGTATGGTGATGCAAATCACTTATTGAACATATTACCTGCGTTGAAAGATCAAAACTTTGTTTATATGCACGGCTTATATAGCGATGATATGAAAGTTAGGGGTAATAGTGACTGGACCACGGATCCTGTTTACCCAGATCCATACTCGTGTATGACCTGTCATGTAAACCCCAAATAAGCTGTAATTAGTTAAATTCGATGCTAAAAGCCACTTGATTTCAAGTGGCTTTTTTTTTGAGTATGTTCCGTCCTGAGCTAAGCTGACAAAGGTTTGTCATAGCTGTGGGCAAAATCTGATTTTAAGCTTGTGGGAAAGCAGTTTTATATTGT
>NZ_JBFRKH010000146.1:0-249 GCF_041469265.1 Shewanella sp. 10N.286.51.B2 | reverse complement strand
TGATAAATTGTTAAAGAGCGTGGAATCAATTTTTCAGACTCCGCCGTTAGACGCTAGGTCGTTGGCTTGGGATGCGTATTTTACGCAATTCCTTTTTCGCGTCAAGTCATTTTTAAACTTATTTAAAAACAATTTTCAGCGTCACTTTACAGTGAACTGATTTGGCGTGTAACCCATGCTAGTGCGTGGTTTGCCGTGTCAGTGGATGCGCATTATAGGCAGATTCTGAATTGGTGCAAGGGCTTTTTA
>NZ_JBFRKH010000145.1:0-439 GCF_041469265.1 Shewanella sp. 10N.286.51.B2 | reverse complement strand
TCTCTCGTAAGAGAGTCGATAAAGCCCTGACTTAACAGTCAGGGCTTTTTTCGTATTGGGGGGAAACAACAATACCTAATGCTGATAATTTGAGTTATTAGCTGCAACATATCAGCGTGAGCGGTGAGTGTGGACGAATGCCCATGTGAAACTAGGGTGTAATGTCTGTGGTTATAAAGCAACGCTTTATACAGACATGGAACGCGAAATATTTATCCGCAGCTGAACAACCCCAAGTGCCTAATATCTCTCGATAGTGAGTCGATAAAGCCCTGATTTTACAGTCATGGCTTTTTTCGTCTTTGGGGCAAAAGAATAAATCCTAACGCTGATAACTTGAGTCATTAGCTGCAACATATCAGCGTGAGCGGTGAGTGTGGGCGAATGCCCATGTGAAAGTAGATCATCGCCAAGCGCCTAATATCTCTCGTAAGAGAGT
>NZ_JBFRKH010000144.1:0-848 GCF_041469265.1 Shewanella sp. 10N.286.51.B2 | reverse complement strand
AACGTAACTGATGCCCGCAGTCGTATTCAAGATGTGGATTTTGCTTCAGAAACGGCGCAGTTAACTAAGCAGCAAATTCTGTCACAAACCTCATCAGCGATGTTGACTCAGGCAAACCAGTTGCCACAAACTGCCTTGTCATTGCTAGGTTAATCACTATTTAGCTAGCGAGTTAAGGAATAACTATAAGCGCAGTGTAATCGCTTTAATTAATTTGCTGAGCTTAAAATCAAAGCAGCCTTTATAGGCTGCTTTTTTGCATTTAAGCTTTTTAAATGCTGTTGCTAAAATAGTCGTTTAAGCGAGTTTATTGCGCGTTAAATCGCCTTTTTTAATTGAATGTAATAAAAAGTTTTAATTTTTTGCTAAAGCTTTTTTAGTTGCCGCCGTTACAGTATTTGTCGAAGATAAGTATCGTCTGACCTGAGTGGCAGGCACTATTAAATATAAGAGAGGCAATACATGGCTATTTCAGTTAATACTAACGTCACTTCAATGAAGGCTCAGAACTCATTAAATGGTGCCAATGGCGGTCTGCAAACGTCAATGGAGCGTTTATCATCAGGTTTGCGCATTAACAGCGCCAAAGATGATGCTGCCGGTTTACAAATTTCAAACCGTATGACTAGTCAGGTGAACGGTATTGGTGTCGCAATGCGTAACGCCAATGACGGTATTTCAATTGCGCAAACCGCTGAAGGCGCTATGAGCGAGTCAACCAATATTTTACAGCGTATGCGTGATTTATCATTGCAATCGGCTAACGGTTCAAACTCTGCTGCTGACCGCGAAGCAATGCAAAAAGAAGTAAACTCACTGCAAACTGAATTAACCCGTATTGCTGATAC
>NZ_JBFRKH010000143.1:0-226 GCF_041469265.1 Shewanella sp. 10N.286.51.B2 | reverse complement strand
AATTATGTTTTACCCGGTTTTCATTGTTCATCATCATCCTCCATTTAGGGCATTGTTAATACGCTAGCGCATTATTAGCAAAACCCGCAAAGTAATACTTCTGGCAGCCCACTGGGTTGCCATTTTTTTTGCGCTAAATTTATTTCTTTGATTAAAATTATGGGTAAAAGCTGGAACAAGCTGACTGATTAAACTGCTGATTTAAAGCTAAATTGCAGTAATAAAA
>NZ_JBFRKH010000142.1:0-1014 GCF_041469265.1 Shewanella sp. 10N.286.51.B2 | reverse complement strand
AAATTAACTATGCCACTACAAACTCAATAAAGAGGACTAGATCCTACTTAAGAGATTATTAACTGAATTTATAATTTAGTAATCTTTAAGTCAGTTGATATTTTCTTGTTTTGGGAGGCCTGTTTTGTCATCAAGTAAAATGGTAATTGATGGAGTTTACGAAACGTTAAAAATGCGTGTTGAAATTCATGATGATGTTGTTATAAAAACCTTCAAGAAAGGTCGTAACTCAAAACAACGGTATACAAGAGAAAAGAGAGCACTCAATCTTCTACTCGGAAAGAAGGGCTTCCCACAAGTTTCTGAATGTGATGACGATTTACTACAAATTGTCATGTCGAGACTAAGCGGAAAACGGCCTGAGACACTGTCTGAATCACAGGTTTATCAATTAAGAAGGTTAGTGCATGAATTAAATGCAAGTGGTGTTTCCCGTCATGCTATGCCATTACGTGATTTTATTGTTGATGAAGATGGTAACTTGGGTATGGTTGACTTTGAGAGAGTATCCTTCAGAGGTTTTCGTTACTCTCCAATTTGGTACGCCGCATTAAGAGTTAACCAATACAATTTGTTGCGCTTGATAATGGCCCACCAACCACAAGTATTGACATCAAGTGAATCCGAACTCTTCAAAAAACTGTTGTGGTTGAGAAATAACCTAACCAAATTGAGGCCTTTGAAAAATTCTGTTCGAAACTATTTAAGCGAGTTTTTCAGTACGCACTAAGGCAAATAAAGAACTTTATGAAAATTCTCTTTTTGAATGAACGTATCCGCCCTGTGGGATCATGAGGCGAATAAAGTTGTTTTGCTTATAGATTTTCCAAGGTGCTGAAACTTGCAATGGGGCATAAATGAGCTACACACTCCTCTATCACTTTCGAACAAACACACCCGTTCATCAAATATCATATTCAAGTCGCTCAATGTATTTGAGTAATGCCCTAGCCTGCATATCCTTCCCATAGCGGCCGTAGGTGATGTTTGGGTTTGTAACCCTCCCTTAAAATC
>NZ_JBFRKH010000141.1:0-200 GCF_041469265.1 Shewanella sp. 10N.286.51.B2 | reverse complement strand
AAGAAAAGGCGTTGGCTATCCATGAGGCATATTACCAACAAGCAGCAGATGTGTGGGCAGAATACTACACCACAAGCCTAGCTAATCTGGCATATTCTTATCGGAAAAATAACCAAGTAAGCGAAGCTATAGCGCTTCAAGAAAAGGCGTTGGCTATTCGTGAGGCATATTACCTGCAAGCAGCAGATGTGTGGGCAGAA
>NZ_JBFRKH010000140.1:0-747 GCF_041469265.1 Shewanella sp. 10N.286.51.B2 | reverse complement strand
ACACATTGTAAGTGGGTCGCGGATAGATCATGTAAAACGAAAAGGAGCAGAAATGAGCTACACACTCCTCTATCATTTTCGAACAAACACACACGTTCATCAAATATCATATTCAAGTCGCTCAATGTATTTGAGTAATGCCCTAGCCTGAATATCCTTGCCATAGCGGCCGTAGGTGATGTTTGGGTTCGCGTGACCGACTATCTGCGCCATAATATGCTCGCTGATATCCAAACGCTTAAACTCATCGATAAAAGTGTGTCGTAGACTATAAGCCGTTGGTCGTTGACTCGCTTTCATGCCAATGCAGGTTTGTAATATCGATAGGTGCTTACAATAGGTTTTTGACCAATCTTCTACTAACCCCACTGGTTTATAATTAAACAACTGGGGATGTTTTTTACGTGTTTTTACAAATTCAATAAAGCCCTGCTCTATCAAGGTTTGGTGGATTGGAATACTGCGTCTTGCATTGGCATTCTTAATACGTTGCCCTTTGCCGCTGTCATCAACGTTAATGCAATGAATACCTTCGATTTCGACTATGTTACTGGGCTTTAACTGACACGCCTCTGATGGCCTTAGGCCGCCATAAAGCATCAATCGGGTGACCCACTTAAAGTCCACTGTTGAAGCTTTAAATTCGGCTGAATGTATTAGCCTTTTTAAATCACTCGTATCCCAACGGTCTCTTTCTTGGTTGGCTTTAACTTTGGGCTTTTGCCCTACTGTCACATTTTCAAAAGG
>NZ_JBFRKH010000139.1:0-1989 GCF_041469265.1 Shewanella sp. 10N.286.51.B2 | reverse complement strand
TTGCTGCTCGATTTCAGCGCGATTACCGTTACCTTCGGAGTTTATTACTGCGGATGCAGTTTGTGTTGAATGATGCTGGTCAATTTTAGCGTGGTTTTCATCACCCTTTTGAGTAATGGTTGCAGAAGATTCAGAGGTATTTTGCTGAACAATATCAGCCCTGTTTAATGAACCATCTTGATCGACTATCGAAGTGTTAGCGTACCCATACGATGACACAACAGCTAAATTGTCCATCTTATTTTGAATAATTGAAGCATTATTACCACCATCAACCCCATTTTGATGACTTAGGTTTGCAATAATATTGTTATCTTTTCCAACTTGACTAATAATTATTTCATCAGCCAATCCGTAAGTACGAGCAATTGCATAGTTACTTACACCCACTTGCTCAATATTAGCATTAGAGCGATAAGCACCAGTAAAAGCCCATGCAACGTTATCATCACCTTGTTGATTTATTACCGCCGTACTTCCATCATACCAGCTTTGTGCTGTTGCTCGATTTCCCGTCCCATCTTGATAAACAGTTGAAATATCCCCTTCTCCATAAGTTAATGCCCTAGCAGTATTTGAAGCACCTAGCTGAGTAATGTCAATGCTACTATTTCCCCCAGAATAGGTGCGAGCAGTTGCTGTATGACTGCTACCCGTCTGCTCGACTGAAATATTGTTACCAGAATCTGAACCCCATAAGCTTGTTGCGGGCTGCAATACTGTCGCGGTATTCATTTCACCAGATTGGTCAACTGAAACCTTGTTATCTGCATTATGTTGCTCTACGTCGGCAAAATTCCCCTTACCAGCAGTTGAGCCACTTTGTGTAACAATCACTGAGCTATTTTCTCCATATAAACGTAACTTGACTCTATTATCTACATCACTTTGACTTACCGTTGCTGTACTGTTTTCACCATATATGAACGCACTCACACCATTATCTTTATCACTTTGAGTCACTGTTCCGGTATTGTAATTTCCTCGCACAAAAAGGTCTGCTGTATTTTCCATACCGGATTGATCTAATATTGCTGAATTCTCGTTGCCAGAAGCGACAATATATGACCTGTTATAGATATCTTTTTGAGTAGCGAATACAAGGCTATTATTTCCAATAGCTTCAAAGCTGATAAAATGTTGACTGCCTACTTGGCTTATGTTCACAACTGCACCTGTTCTTTCATCAGTAGCATCTATCCAGCCTCCTTCAGCTGCATTAAACTCTCCATTTTGGCTAATTTGAACATGGCTAGATTTACCGGGTCCAGAAGTAGCATACACATAATTTTCTTGGCCGACTTGCTCAACATCAATGGTACTTTCGCCATAACTTTGTGCAGTTGCAAAGTTATCATTACCTTGCTGAGTCATGCTGACAACTCCGCCGCTATCCCAAGTGTCAACAACGCCTCTATTACCATTACCATGTTGCATAATAATGGCTTTGCTATTAATAATTACGGCAGACAAATCTTTATAAGAAATGGTAATGGCGCTATTATTATCACCGATTTGCTCAACATCAACCGAGTTACCCTCTGTTGAATAATATTGATATGATTCAGTCATATTTGAATTACCGACTTGAACAATATCAACCGATTCATTAATGCCGTCTTGTTGCACCATTGCCGTATTACCCATACCGACCACAGAACCGCTCTGATTGATTGATACAGCATTGTCCATGTTAGCTTGGGTAACATTGGCTATATTGCTAGCATCATCTTGAATGATTAATGCCGTGTTATTAATCCCAGTTTGTTCGATATCGGTGTGGTTTTCTGTGCCCGTTTGAGTGATGACAGCATCTGAAGATAAACCGATTTGGCTAATAAAGGCGTTATGGCGCTCACCGGTTTGGGTTATCACTGCGACGGTGTCTTCAGTGACAGAGTCACTTAAATCACCCGTTTGTTGGAAAATCTCTGCTGAATTGTCCATCCCCGCTTGGGTTATGGTGGCAGATGCGCCATCGGAATTATC
>NZ_JBFRKH010000138.1:0-212 GCF_041469265.1 Shewanella sp. 10N.286.51.B2 | reverse complement strand
GTGCATCGTTGACATCCGTAACCGCGATATCAATGTTAGCTGGGGTCACAACGGTGCCATCGCTGACGCCGAAATCGAGCTGTAAATCACCATTGAAGTTTTCATTTGGTGCAAAGCTATGGGTGCCATCACCGTTGTCGGTAAGCACACCGTCAGTGCCGCTGTACGTCACCGTATCAACAGATAGGTTATCACCATCGATGTCGCTCGCA
>NZ_JBFRKH010000137.1:0-253 GCF_041469265.1 Shewanella sp. 10N.286.51.B2 | reverse complement strand
GCGCTGAAATCGAGCAGCAATATTATAATGGCTTTAATGCGACCGCGACGGTGAATCAACTGGGTGATAGCAATAGTGCTAAAGTCATGCAAAATAATGCCGATGGCGCGCTATCTACCATTAATCAAACGGGTAATGGCGATAATGCCGAAATAAGAAACTACGTGTCAGACTTTGCCGATGCCACCATTAATCAATCGATTGGCAGCGGTAATGATGCTTATATTAATCAAGATAATTCCGATGGCGCATC
>NZ_JBFRKH010000136.1:0-375 GCF_041469265.1 Shewanella sp. 10N.286.51.B2 | reverse complement strand
GCTGTCACAACACCGTGAAACCACGGCTGTCGCTCAAGCAATGTCCGTGGTGACGTTACATGATGCTCTAGCAGGTTTTGTTACTTCAAAAGAGAAGTCAGGCATTAGACCACTCTCTATTAAACAACTTGAACAGCGAACCTGTCACTTCATTAAGTTACTGCCAACAATCGGTAACCGGTCACCAAAAAGCACTCAAGCTATTTGCGTTAACGATATCACCTCGGCTGATGCGATGAAGTACCGTGATGAGCTACTCACACAGGGCAGAAGCTATAAAAGTAATAAAGAATACTTAGCGGCCGTATTTCAGTTTTTTAAGTGGTGTAAGTTAATGAACTACTGCAGCCACAATCCTTTTGAAAATGTGACAGT
>NZ_JBFRKH010000135.1:0-1718 GCF_041469265.1 Shewanella sp. 10N.286.51.B2 | reverse complement strand
GAATGGGTGGCCTTGTTATTATCATTGGGCAGATGATAACAGTGATTTAGGCCAGTTTGATTTAATCATCGGCAGTGATTTATTGTACGAAGATGAACATATTGCCCTACTGGCTTACTTCATTCAGACCCATGCCAATCGCCAATGTGAAATCGTTATCGTCGACCCCGGTCGTGGCAGGAAAAACAAACTCACCACCAAGATGGATGAATATGGCTTTAGTCACAATCACATCAAACCCACTCACACTGATTATTTAGAGCAACAATTCAAAGGCCATATTTTACGAGTTACCAGAGAAGTTTAAGAATAGCGGCTGGATAAATAGCTATAACATAATTTCAGATCATAAAAATTACTGCCAAACAACACTACAAGTCGCGAGTAAGTTAACCTTTACTCGGGATCTTCTGTTAGTTTTCTTGTAAATAGTTTATTTGATTTAAATGGCAGAAAAAATAAAGCTAAATAATTATTTCGGTAAACCATCTCTTGTATTAAAAGTGGTAAAGAAACACTTAAAATAAAAGCTACCACTGCAAACACTAGCCCTATCGAATAATTAATATCACCCGAAGATATGAATGTATAAACCTTCCAATGAATCACGTAATGAAAAATAAGGATAAATAAACTCCCAGCCCCTAACTTCTGAAATATGACTTTGAATGCATTATGCTTTACCAGCAACACTGAAATACACATAACTATATAGATTCCACTTATGGCACCTATCGAAGCTGTTATTGCTGTCTCATATATTCTTTTATTTAAATCTGTATACGATTTGGTGAAAAATATAATACAAACGAAAATAAAACAAGCGAAGACAAGCAAATACCGATGAGGAGAAAAACCAATTATTTTATTCCGCATTAAATACCCAGAAATAAAGAATGAGGAGGAAACAAGTAGAATATCAATAGAAAAAGGAAGACCAGGAAGAACACTTACCTTACCAGCAATAGTAATTTCTTTAAGCCAAAAAGTATCAACATACAAACCACCCAAAAGAAGTAGCAGCATTAACACGAACATTTTAATAGGCAGTGGTAATAGATTAAAGTGAGTAAATCGAAACAAAACATAGCTAAAGCAGTAAACAGTAAACAAGTGTGTTAAAAACCACATTTGAACCCACCTCAAGGTCTCTCCATTACCATAAAATATCCCTTGCAATTGCAGCAATAAATTATCATTTTGAAAGATAACATCAATAACAAAAAGCAATAATAGTACGGAGAAATAAGGCTTAAGAAGCGCTTCAGATTTTTTTAGAATAAATAATTTAGGTGGAGTAGAGAAAGAAAAGAAAACACCAGACAAAAAGAAAAAGAGTGGCATTCTAAATAATGACATACTGTCTATTATTTCTGGAAAAAATGACGCTAACTTACTATGCACAAGTGCAACTAAAGTAATAGAAATACCTTTCGCAATATCTATATGCTCTACTCTATTATTCATGCACACCTAATCTGATAATTTAGTATTTGTGTGTAAAGAAGATACTTAGGCATGAATAACCTATTTGAACTTCACTGACGACACATTGAGTATAGTTTATGCATCAGGGCTATGCCGTCATACTAAAGATTATCAGTTAAAAAATACAATTAACCACTTGTTATCAATGTGATTTTATGTGTTTTTTATATTTTCACTTTCAAATTTTAGCTATTATTAATAATAATTTTGAGCAATTACAAAGCCACCCA
>NZ_JBFRKH010000134.1:0-320 GCF_041469265.1 Shewanella sp. 10N.286.51.B2 | reverse complement strand
AGTGATCGGCACTTTAAATCCTCGAGCAATCGGTATTTATCGGAAAGTGGGTAATTCCCTTTGTGCTGCAAACCACCCATAATGTTGGGCTATCGGCACTTTAAGTCCTTGGTAACCGGTATTTATCGGTAATTGGGTAATTCCCTTCGTGCTGCAAACCACCCATAGCGCTGCTAGCCGGCACTTTAACTCATTGAGCAATCTTTATTTGGCGGTAATTAGGTAATTATCTTCGCGCTGAAAACCACCCGTAGCGCGGCGTTATCGGTAATTCTCTTCGTACTGTAAGCCACCCATAATGCTAAATGGTCGGCACTTTA
>NZ_JBFRKH010000133.1:0-1351 GCF_041469265.1 Shewanella sp. 10N.286.51.B2 | reverse complement strand
TAAAGTGCCGACCATTTAGCGCTATGGGTGGTTTTCAATACAAAGGGAATTACCCTTTTCCCGATTGCTCAATGAGTTAAAGTGCCGGCTAGCAGCGCCATGGGTGGGTTTCAGCACGAAGAAAATTACCCAATTATCGCCAAATACAGATTGCTCAATGAGTTAAAGTGTCGACCACCCGGGCTATGGGTGGTTTTTAACATGAAGGAATTTACTCAATTACCGCCAAATACCGATTGTTCAATGATTTAAAGTGCCGATCGCCCAGCGCTATGGGTGGGTTTCAGTACGAAGGTAATTGCGCATTAACCCAACTGTAATGCCATTAGAGCTAAATCTTTGATAAATATCACCAAGCCCCCATGAATTACTGCCAGAAGCGACCAAAAGAGATAATGCCAAGGGCGTCAATCCGATAAGCGTTATGGCTGACATAATCTTTAATATGCCAGTCATTCTTAGTAATGCCAAATCAGAGCTGCAACAGGCTTTATTCATGATTTGGAACATTACCTTTAGTTAAACAACCACTCTTACGGTGCGCAACAGGACACCTCAAGCAATTGTTTTTATTGTACTTAAATGTAAAAGCGTATTAATGTCCAGTTCAGATCCCTTGCAGAGTGTGATCGAGTCCGGTTTAAAAGCACTCTTGGCAGACTGGTACATATTGCTACGTAAGAAGTCAGAACATAACAAATTTATTGTTATCTTTTTAAAAGTTCAACGAGATAGCTATTGCGCAGATGAGAATGGCTAGGAGCCTCAGTAATGGCTTTGAAATCATCTTCTGCCCCAACAATGTGGATTTCATGCTCAGCTCTAGTGATAGCGGTATAAAGCCATGCTCTGTCAACGATTCTACCTTTTTGCAAAGCAATGATAATGCGTGGGAACTGAGAACCTTGTGCTTTATGGAGGGTTATTGCATAACCCAATTCCATGCAATCGAGTACAGATTGTGTGACCTCAACTTTATCCCCCGTATCCAGCGTTACTTCACCATAGCTTTCACCCGAAGACTCAACACTGGTTAGTGTACCAATAGAGCCGTTTTGAATGCCTTTGTCGTAATGGTTTTGCGTAAATAGAATCGCATCATTCAATCTGAGGTTTTGAAAGAATCTCTCCCCGTGCATTTCGAACTCAAGTCTATTTCCATTAGGGTTGACGGCTTCTTGTGTTAGTTTATTAATGTCAGCAACGAGCGCTTTGGTCGGTGCCATAACACGACTCTTTTCAGGTGATTGCTGATACAAGTCACAACAAGCTTGAGCAATGTCGCTCTTTGTCGTTTCGTGGAAGTGAATAGCGCCTGTACTTAGTTTCTTAGGTACGATGCCTTGATTAA
>NZ_JBFRKH010000132.1:0-1539 GCF_041469265.1 Shewanella sp. 10N.286.51.B2 | reverse complement strand
GACAATAGCATTGTGGTACCACCTGATCCCATCCCGAACTCAGTAGTGAAACGCAATCGCGCCGATGATAGTGTGGGGTCTCCCCATGTGAAAGTAGGTCATTTCCAGACGCTAAATTAGAATAATCCCTGACTCTATGAGTCAGGGATTTTTTCGTTTAGGATTTTAAAATAAATAAGTCCTTTTGGTGTTAGGTTTAGTTAATAGCCTACTCGAAATCAGTGTGGACGACATGGCCATGTGAAAGTAGGGTGCAATGTCTGTGTTTATAAAGCAACGCTTTATGCAGACATGGAGCGCGGAGGATTTATCCGCAGCTGAACATCGCGAAGCGCCTAATACGAATAATCCCTATTTGGTGTTATGTTTAGTAAAACTTGCTGGTAATCAGTGTGGACGACATGCCTATGTGAAATGGGGTCATCGCCAATCGTCTAATCAATATTAAGCCCGTCACTGTGTAGCGGGCTTTTTGCGTTTATGGTTTTAATAAAACTGGAATAGATCAGTAGAGCTAATATTAGCAGATCTGGTTTGGTGAATTATTTGAAGCTTTTATCTTTTATATAACGGTTAATTAAAGCTATTGCATTGAAAATATCTTCTTACAACGTGCAGTGTTTGTGTTCTATTACTGAAGAACTCTTCAGCTCTTCTACTTACTGGATAGTCTCTTTACGAACGACATTCTTTGCTAAAAAACTTTAATCAACAACGATTACCTGGATTGGCCTGTTAGCAGCACTAACATGACTATTTCTGTGGCTGGGGAGTAATGCTATTAACATTGAGGCTGCAGTGCTTAAAATAATATTGTTTTTTATGCTAATTTCCTCATGTTGAACTAGAATTGAATGCCGCATTGGAACTTATGCGGATAAATTATGACCTTTTAGAAAGCTCGAAAATTCACAGCTCCAAAACTGGTAGATAGTTTTACGGTAGTCATTGCCGTGTTTTGAGTTAAGCGTTACATGGCACCAGCACAAAAATGAATGTTATCCTTTTCTATTACTGGGCTTAACACAATTTAAGCGGTTGGTATATTATCCCTAGAGTGCCACTTTTTGGCTCGCTGTGTGGATAACCTTGGGGGTAATAAGTGTGTATCCTGTACTTAAACAATTAATGATTAAAAACTTCATTTTTATGCATAAAAGCCCTTGCGCTAAATCTTAACTTGCCTATAATGCGCATCCACTGACACGGCGACAGGCCAATAGCCTCAAGGTGTTAGCGTTAATTAAGACGCTTTTAAAGCTTCATAATTAACCGGTTGAAAAGCATTTTAAATTAACGTTAAAAATGACTTGACGCCAACAACGGGAAGTGTAGAATACGCATCCCTAAGCCAACGACCTAGCGTCAAATGGCTGCTGATATGAAAGATTATTTCTTACATAATTAGCAACGCTCTTTAACAAATCAAACAAGAAATCTGTGTGGACACTCACAGGTGTTGAGTTAATCGAAATTGCTCATTCTTTCTCGTAAAGAGTGAAGCAATCAAAATTATTACTCAATGTAACGATGAGTGTT
>NZ_JBFRKH010000131.1:0-1247 GCF_041469265.1 Shewanella sp. 10N.286.51.B2 | reverse complement strand
TAAAGCCCTGACTTAACAGTCAGGGCTTTTTTCGTATTGGGGCAAAAAGAATAAATCCTAATGCTGATAATTTGAGTCATTAGCTGCAACATATCAGCGTGAGCGGTGAGTGTGGACGAATGCCCATGTGAAAGTAGATCATCGCCAAGCGCCTAATATCTCTCGTAAGAGAGTCGATAAAGCCCTGACTTAACAGTCAGGGCTTTTTTCGTATTGGGGAAAAACAACAATACCTAATGCTGATAATTTGAGTTATTAGCTGCAACATATCAGCGTGAGCAGTGCGTGTGTGCGAATACCCATGTGAAACTAGGGTGTAATGTCTGTGGTTATAAAGCATAGCTTTATACAGATATGGAGCGCGGAGGATTTCTCCGCATCTGAACATCGCCAAGCGCCTAAAATCTCTCATCAGAGAGTCGATAAAGCCCTGACTTAACAGTCAGGGCTTTTTCATTTGGGGATTTTCAATCTGCATGCAGGCTGATGTGGCTAAGTAAGCGGTGATGCCTGCTTTGGTAAGCTCTGATAGCTCGTTACTAATGTGACCGGCTATTTACGATTGCGTTTATATAAAACTAAAGAGACAATTTGACGCCATATAAGCTGAAATGCGTTGATATTTTTGCTGGACGAATTTATTTAACGGGCAAGTAAAGCTTTCGAACGTTAAGTCAGCGTCATAAACCTACAGGGTCGGTGTTTTGATACTTTTTCCTATTAGATTACTTTCTATGAGCGGTACTCTATGTTACTGGCAAAAATATATAAGGGCTATTACCAACAAGTTTACCGTTAGCTGGCCAACATGCAGCTCCAATATGACGTTTTTAAGCCTGACAATCACAGTAATGAGTATTAAGGTGCCAGCTCTTAAAATAATGTTGTTTATTTTTCGATTGTTTCACCATATTGAACTAAAATTAAATTCCGCATTGAGAATTGTGTAAACAAATTTTGGTCTTTTAGAAAGCCGTAATTTTCATTGTTCAATAAATTGGGGATAGTTTTACTGCAATCACGCTTAACGAGTGAGCCCAATACTTCATGACTTTGCTGTATCAGCGGGCTTTAGCCCTTTAATCCTTCAGCATTAACGGATATAAAGCTAATAGGTCGTAGCTCTGATTGGCAACATTTATCCTTGATAATGTGGATAACCTTGGGGGTAATAAGTGTGTATCCTGTACTTAAGCAATTAATGATTAAAAACTTCATTTTTATGCATAAAAGCCCTTGCGCTAAAT
>NZ_JBFRKH010000130.1:449-1394 GCF_041469265.1 Shewanella sp. 10N.286.51.B2 | reverse complement strand
CCACACCACCCTGCATGCGGCTCCGCACAGGGCGGTTCATTTAGAACACCTAACTAAACTTTCTGGTTAGGATAGTGAACTGCGACCCATCCATCTCTTAGTGAATATAATCCTGCTTTCTTCAGATACTCATTACTCAACGCTTGCTGGATCCCTGGTGTTTTTGAACTTCTCCATGGGCCTTTGCTTGTGATACCACAACCAACGGCCACTTGAATTTTGACGCCACGTTTAAGTAGGTTTTGCACCTTAGTCCGTGGTTTTCGCCACTGACGCCAGTAGCACATACGTACGCGACGACGGATCCAATGGTCTAAGTCGACACACCCTTGATAAGCATTAGCGATGCCAAAATAGTTGATCCAGCCTTGCATGTATTGACGCACTTTAAACAGCTGATATTCCATACTAACGCCCCAATTTCGGTTCGTTAGTCGTCTCATCTTTTGTTTGAAAATGTGCAATGTTTTAGCATGCCACTGGATTTTCCCGCGATTAAATGTGAAGCCTAGGAACTTGCTTTGACTTACCTTAACCACTTGGCTTTTCTGTGTATTAACGACCAGTTTTAGCTTAGTAGCAAGATAGTGAGTAATGCTATTAAGTACCCGTTCACCTGCTCGTTGAGATTTAACCAATATGATAAAGTCGTCCGCGTAGCGGGCGAATTTATGCCCTCGGCTTTCCAGCTCTTTATCCAAACTATCCAACATAATGTTAGAGAGTAATGGCGAGAGTGGACCGCCTTGAGGTACTCCTTCAAAGCTTGCTTCAAATTGGTCGTTGACCATCACCCCTGCACGTAGGTATTTACCAATAAGCGCCAAAAGGCGCTTATCCTGTACCTTGCTCTTTATTTGAGTCATGAGTAAATCATGATTAACTCGGTCAAAGAACTTGGACAGATCAACATCAACGGCAAATTTACGTTTCTGTTTGATGATA
>NZ_JBFRKH010000130.1:0-127 GCF_041469265.1 Shewanella sp. 10N.286.51.B2 | reverse complement strand
TAACCACTTGGCTTTTCTGTTCATTAACAACCAGTTTTAGCTTAGTGGCAAGGTATTGAGTGATGCTCTTGAGTACTCGTTCTCCCGCTCGAATAGACTTTACCAAAATGATAAAGTCGTCCGCGTA
>NZ_JBFRKH010000129.1:985-1207 GCF_041469265.1 Shewanella sp. 10N.286.51.B2 | reverse complement strand
ATTTATTTCTTTGATTAAAATTATGGGTAAAAGCTGGAACAAGCTGACTGATTAAACCGCTAAATTGAAGTAATAAAATCCAATCAAACCAGCTAGCCAAAAAAACTTTAAAATAATTTACCGCGGTAATGAACTTTTTTGAAATGAGCCACTCTGAGTAACTGTAGCAACGAGGTAATGTGCTTTTAAGGCGATGTTCACGAACTCTTCATCACAGTGACT
>NZ_JBFRKH010000129.1:0-124 GCF_041469265.1 Shewanella sp. 10N.286.51.B2 | reverse complement strand
ATTGTTCATCATCATCCCCCCATTTAGGGCATTGTTAATACGCTAGCGCATTATTAGCAAAACCCGCAAAGTAATACTTCTGGCAGCCCACTGGGTTGCCATTTTTTTTGCGCTAAATTTATTT
>NZ_JBFRKH010000128.1:0-725 GCF_041469265.1 Shewanella sp. 10N.286.51.B2 | reverse complement strand
CCGTTGTAGTCTTTTTCTGGTGTAAACGTGTAGGTGCCAGCGGGATTAATGGTGATTGAGCCATGATCAACGTTTAAGTTGTCGACGCTAAGTTGACCGACATCACGAGTGTCTATATCTGTGGTGTTGGCGAGCAGCTGTGCCTGAGTAATGTTGATGACTTGGTCTTCATTTCCTTTCGCTAAATGCACTGCTTGAGTAACGATTGGAGCATCATTCGTTCCATGCACATAGATGGTAATAATTTGTTTATCACCACCAGCAGTCGTTACTTCATATTGAACCTGCTCGACTTGCCCTGCCGCCAAGTGTTGAATATTGGCATTGGGAACCGAATAAGCCCAATCACCGGCTTTTCCAATGGTCAGATGACCGCCATAGGGATCACTGACCGCATGGGCATTACGAGTGGCGTAAAAATGATCTTCACCGACGTCAGGATCGATAACATTCAACACGCCAGTGACAAATATCGTGTGTTGAGCATCACCTTGTACATGGCGATCTTCTGTAATTTGACCGCTTTTATCTCCGGTGAAGATCGCAGCATCGCCAGCTGCCGAGAGCGTCGTTGATGCACCGGTGTGTGTTACACCACCGTGTGCATCTTTGACGTCATAGCTAAAATGGACATCGCCGTTATAGTCTTTTTCTGGGGTAAAGGTGAAGGTGCCATCGGCATTTAACGCAATAGCGCCATGATCAGCCTGTAGGTTTTCAATGGA
>NZ_JBFRKH010000127.1:0-254 GCF_041469265.1 Shewanella sp. 10N.286.51.B2 | reverse complement strand
CCTCATCAAAGATGGTGATATTCAGCGGTACACCGCTAAAGAAAAACTCATACAGAGCCAACAGTGGTAAATACTACGTCACGATAAAGGTAGATCCTGACACATTGCCTGCACAACCAGCTATCGGTCAGTATTGGTCAGTCAAAGGAAGTCGACAAGTCGAAAGCATGGACATAGGCGATTACGTTATGCAGCAGCATACCTTTGAGTCACCTGAGTATGTTGAATGCAGTTTGCCAGAAACAGGCGAACAA
>NZ_JBFRKH010000126.1:0-351 GCF_041469265.1 Shewanella sp. 10N.286.51.B2 | reverse complement strand
TGCCAGAAACAGGCGAACAACTGATCCGATTCATCGCTAGGGAAGCTGCCTTTAAAGGTATTGGTGAAAGCAAAGCAAGGGCGCTCTGGGAGCTTTTAGGTAAGAATTTTCATGCAACCTTGAGAAAAGATGCGCCAGAGTCAAGAGAGCGGCTTAGAAGTGTTCTGAGCGAAGATTCCATTACCTCATTGTTTGAGGGATATTCTAAATACAAGAATCTAGCCTACTGCAATTGGATGTCTGAACACAAGATACCTGCCAGTGTTCAGCAGCGTTTGCTGAAGTATCACACTGAGAAATCCATTGAAGCAATTAAACATAATCCTTATGCGCTAATTGGTTTCGGCATGA
>NZ_JBFRKH010000125.1:0-4658 GCF_041469265.1 Shewanella sp. 10N.286.51.B2 | reverse complement strand
ACAATATAAAACTGCTTTCCAACAAGCTTAAAATCAGATTTTACCCACAGCTATGACAAACCTTTGTCAGCTTAGCTCAGGACGGAACATACTCAAAAAAAAGGCCACTTGAAATCAAGTGGCCTTTAGCATCGAATTTAACTAATTACAGCTTATTTTGGGTTTACGTGACAAGTCATACACGAGTATGGATCTGGGTAAACAGGATCTGTGGTCCAGTCACTATTACCCCTAACTTTCATATCATCGCTATATAAGCCGTGCATATAAACAAAGTTTTGATCTTTCAACTCAGGTAATATGTTCAATAAGTAATTTGGATCACCGTACATTTCACCACTAACAACGCTCACAGCATCTCTATCGGTTGATGGCACATCAATGATTGGTTTAGCTGGATGAAAGGTCATATCTTCAGGAGAGTTACCACCTTCGTACATTTTCGGAAACAGTTTATTTACTGAACCATGGTTTTTAGGTTGAAACTCATTGTCATGGCACCAGAAACAAACACCGACTTCACCATGTCCTTCTGGAGCACCGTTATTACCATGACATTGAGCACATTGGTAAGGTGCCACGGCGCGATCCGCTTCATCTAATACTTCATAAGACTGTACGCCTTTAGCTAGATCCATAACATAAACGGGCGTTGGGTTAACCCCCAAACTACCTTGGTCGCCATCAGAGTGAATACTACCTAACGAGTGACAAGTACCACAATCGGCAACGCCCCAGCCAAAATGCTCTTCAGATAATGGACGAATTGCCTCGTCAATATCGTAAATTGGATACTTATCATCACCACCCACTCGGTGGCTTTCTGGCGCAGCAAATTTCAACTGACGCGCCATAACAAATACGCTATCAGTTGGGTAGTATAATGGCCACACGTCAGGAAATACGTGACGGTTTTTATCGCCATGCCAATCAGTCAAATCGATTTCAATGCCTTTGCTACCAAAGTATTCGGCACATTCCTCGTCAACCAAACCATTTGGAGTGCCTGTCTTTTGACCATCAAGACCAATGCCATCACAAAAAGTTGCAGGTGGCGCTGAGTTCGAATCTGCCATATTCCCTAGACCGTACTTATGGTTCCAATCACTTGTATAGCGTGTTTCATAACCGTCAATTGCGTAGGCAAAACGCGCTTGGTTTACCACGCCATCAACAGAGTTAACTAAAAAGTGTTGAATATTAGCACCGGTGGAAATTTGTCCCCAGTAAGAAAAGCCCATTTCAACTAAGCCTTGCTCATGCAGACTCATGAATACATCAGCCATGGTGATCATGACGTCTTTTTTATAGATATCAGGACGCAGGTTATGTGGACGAACAACCACATCGTTAAAGACCATTTGTTCACCGCCAACAGGCTGTACCATCACTCTTGGGAAGGTTGCACGGTTATCACCAAACTTTTCTTCATCAGCCTTTCTGCGTTCAACTTGGGTGCGCTGCATCTCTTCACGGCGATAGGTGTAAGCTTCACTTCGAGAAGCTAACATCACCCCAGAATTATCTTGAAGTACCGTCATTTCCATGCGAGTTCCAACCGCTTCGCCGAAGTTGGTGTACTTGTTTTCTCTTTTAAATTCACCTGTGTCTGGGATCCAGTTTGCGGCCCAGTTTGGATCGCCTTCACCTACAGGCTTGCCATCAGTATCAAATTCAATGTTGCTGCCATCTTCGTTATGCCAAACCGTAAAGCGGTAAGCACCAATGTCCTCGCCCCACTCGTATTCAACGTGAAAGTCATCACGTGTCGCTGAAACGTAAAGCAATACTTCAGCAAAGGTAATTTGACCATCATTGAAAATATCATCACGTAATGGCTTAGGGATCAACTTACGAACATCTGCAGCCTGAACGGTATAACCGTGCTTTATATCACCATGTCGCCTTTCAGACTGTGCCACCCAGTCTGTTCTAGCCATTTCTTTACCGATATAAATAGTGATCGGCCCTTCTAACTGCCACTTAATATCTGGCCCCCAAACATTATCGAATACTTGACTACCTGTTTGAGGCGGCTCGACAATCTCAGGTATATCTGGATTTTCAGGAGAACTTTTGGCGTCATCACTTCCACAAGCGGCAAGCATTGCAAGCATTAATAATGTTGCTGATGTTTTTATATGTTTCATCTCATCCCTTTTACAATGTAAATATTGAAGCGGCATATTGACTTACCCAACGCCTTAAGGGACAGTGACTTCTCACAGTAACAATCACACCATTTGTAAATAAAATGATTTTGTTTATTTAGATTTGAACCCCATCACAATTACATTTAAATTCACTAACTTAATCAACTTTAACTCATAAATAAAATCAAAAAAAATCACCATAAACATTACGCTAACAACTGCAACAAAATGCATATTGAACATATAAAACGTTAGAAACAGTGCCTAATTTGAAAAGGTAACATCAAAAAGGAGTGCGTTTTTTACACCACACAGCATGTCCATATTGATTCTATATAAAGGGGAAACTTGATTAACTAATGATGTTGTTCAGCAGCCTGTTTTACGCAAGGTAACACATGTTTTGCGAATAAATGATTAATTGTTGTTTTGAAGAATTATCAACATCATAAGCTCTCAAGATCCATTTATATTAAGGTTTTAATGATAATAATTGAGTAGACACTAGCTCTGAGAGTGATGTTTGAGTATTTACATAGTTAATTACAACCTTGTCAGCCTTTAGCCGTAATTACATTTGTAAATCAACGGGTCCTGCACAAAGCAACTTAAATAGCCAATCCAGCCAAATATCAACAAGCTTAATGGCCTCTTTCTCACATCATCAATGCTGTAACACTTATCCCTGTTAGTGGTTTTTCACAGAAAACAAAGAAAGCTTGTTAGATTTTTTGAATCCAGCACTATTGTCTTGAACCATGTCGCATATCTAAAAGTAGGTATTGCCCACTGTCGCATTTATTCACAATCGCTATTGCTGGAAACAAGGAAATGCATAAAATTCGCAATCACTTAATTACGGTATTTACAAAGGGTAGCTTCGGCTCACTATACAAAGGAGGAGCACTATGATGAAAGCAATAATAGACTCTGATTTGTCTACTCTATCTAATGAACTAGGCGTTAATGCTTGCGTGCTCTATATTTTTTTGAATAACCCAATTAATCTACGCACAACTCGTGAAGCTGCTAGCCTTGTCGTTGCTAGCGATAAGCATGTTGTCAAACAATTCAAAGCACAACATTGCCAATGGGTCAGTTTGGAAGCTGATAAAACAAGTGCACCTAGCCGTTCTGCTACTCCAACGCTTGATGTTGCAAACCTCATGTATAAAGAGAACATGAGCATTGATATCACTTTTTTATTCGCGCCTAAATTAACAGCAAAATTTGTTTTTTATTCTAACAAGCTCTGTATTACAGCTCTAAATGACAAGCTTGAGTTGATTAAATCAAAGCTCTTGCAAGTAGCGATTAAAATCAATAATAGCCATAAACTTATCAAACAATCATTAATAAATATGGGCGTAATTAATCGTAAAACAATCGATATATTACAGTTTACGGCCGTGGGTTACTCTAGAAAGGATATCGCGCCAAAATTAAATTTATCGGTACGTGGCATCGATTATTATATAGAAATCGCCAAAATAACGTTTGAAGCAGACAGTTTACCCGCGTTAATTTATAACGTAAATCAATATGGTCTACTAAAGGACTTTTCAGAAATGGAGGCTAAGCATGAAAGTCAGTAGCATTCTGAACGAGTTCTCACGAACTCATAATATTACAGACACCATGTTTGTCTTAGACATAAATAGTAATATGCTACCTTCAGGGTTCTCTAAACTTAATCAAGTAACTGGTAGAACTCATATTCTCGCTAGCTCAGTTAATGCGATAAAATACAGCAAAGTATCTCGAAAAAAGTGGGCAAAAAAAGACCACAACACAGAGGTCTCTTTAAAGCGTAAATACCATACTTGGGATTACAGTGACTGGCCACAGTTTAAAGTTGGACCTAATGACGATATTGTTAAATTTGGCTACCAGCAAAAAGTAACCGTAGAAGTCCCCTGTATGATGAACCCCAATTGGGTGGGGCGCTTCTACTTCATGGTGCAAACTAATAATAAACTTGCTGACCCCAATGCATTTAGCCGTTTATATAAAGACCTAACCGATATTCATTACATGTTACTGCAAAGTAGTATGGAGAACCTGAATCCGTTTTTAGACTATGGTTTAATAAAAAGCGCTGATATTGCGATATTATATATGATGGCAAATGGACACGACCGTGAATCAATTGCCAAAGCAGCACATTTGTCCGCACGAGGTGTCGACTATCGCATACTTAAACTCAAGAAGTTACTAGGTGCTAGCAACTGCTCTAGCTTAATACATTCAGCATACAATAACTTTTTAATTCAGTAATATCATTGCCCCTACTTGATAGGGGCGCAACACTTACTGCAGGTCCGCAAAATCAAGAATAATTTAAAGCCTCATTTGCGTGTATCCATGATGGCAATTTGATCGCAAAGCTGCTCTGCTTCATCCATATAATGTGTAGTGAGAATAACTGGTTTCCCTTGTTTTATTATCTCCCTAACCAACTGCCAAAAATGTAACCTTGCTTGGGGGTCTAGCCCTGTGGTGGGC
>NZ_JBFRKH010000124.1:0-275 GCF_041469265.1 Shewanella sp. 10N.286.51.B2 | reverse complement strand
GTGTTTGAAATGGATATCTCTCGAGGTTTAGTCATTTGTATTTACCCTCAATAATCTAATATCACCTTCAATAGAGTGGCCAAATTCGCTATACCACTACACTTTTTCTAATCGATTATGACCGCCTTACTTGTCGTCCAAATGACTGGTTGCCTATACAGGTATAACTGATTTTCTCCAAATTGAGATAATTCTGGCGCCAAAGGATGCGTAAAATGAGCTTTTTACGCATCGATAATTTTGTAACATTCGAGAAAACCCATACATATCAATCT
>NZ_JBFRKH010000123.1:0-209 GCF_041469265.1 Shewanella sp. 10N.286.51.B2 | reverse complement strand
GCGGGTTCAACCTCATACACAGTCAACGAAGACGGCCAAATCACCATTAGCGCTGAGCAGTTATTAGCGAACTCAAGCGATGTGGATGGCACCGTCAGCCTAGACTCAGTGTCTTACTCTGGTACCGACGGTATCCTGGTTCAAAACCAAGATGGCTCAGTGACCTTCTCGCCCAATGAGAACTTCAACGGTGACATCAGCCTGGATGT
>NZ_JBFRKH010000122.1:0-381 GCF_041469265.1 Shewanella sp. 10N.286.51.B2 | reverse complement strand
TAGCCCCATTTACATGCAGTTGAGTAGGATATCAAGGTACCAATTATAGTAATTGGCGAAGCCAAATCGAATTTTAGCAAGTTAATTCAATGCGACGTTTAGTTCACTAAACGAGTATTTAATTAACGCAGATAAAATGAAGATTTTGGTGGGTCAGAGTGGACTTGAACCACCGACCTCACCCTTATCAGGGGTGCGCTCTAACCAGCTGAGCTACAGACCCATTCTTTTTGGTCTTTTCATCGTTACTCAGCGTTGCTTTTGTCGTTCAATCGTCGTGTAGTGTACTACACGTCCTCATTCACTCCTCAAGCGCCTTGATTAACAATCAAAATACTCAAAAATACCTTTCGATATCTTTCTCTTTCTTTCTATCAAGTA
>NZ_JBFRKH010000121.1:0-499 GCF_041469265.1 Shewanella sp. 10N.286.51.B2 | reverse complement strand
AAGCAGAAGATGTGTGGGCAGAAGACTACACCACAAGCCTAGCTAACCTGGCATTGTCTTATCAGCAAAATAACCAAGTACGTGAAGCCATAGCGCTTCAAGAAAAGGCGTTGGCTATCCATGAGGCATATTACCAACAAGCAGCAGATGTGTGGGCAGAAGGCTACACCAAAAGTCTAACTAACCTGGCATCTTCTTATCGGAAAAATAACCAAGTACGTGAAGCGATAGCGCTTCAAGAAAAGGCGTTGGCTATCTGTGAGGCTTATTACCAACAAGCAGCAGATGTGTGGGCAGAAGACTACAACATAAGCCTAGATAAGCTGGCATCTTCTTATCTGCAAAATAACCAAGTACGTGAAGCCATAGCGCTTCAAGAAAAAGCGTTGGCTATCTCTGAGGCTTATTACCTGCAAGCAGCAGATGTGTGGGCAGAAGGCTACACCAGAAGCCTAAATAACCTGGCATATTCTTATCGGAAAAATAACCAAGTAAGCGA
>NZ_JBFRKH010000120.1:0-1509 GCF_041469265.1 Shewanella sp. 10N.286.51.B2 | reverse complement strand
ATTTTGCTGATAAGAAAAAGTAAGGTTATTTAGGCTAGTTGTGTAGTCTTCTGCCCACACATCTGGCGCTTGCTGGTAATAATCTTCACCTATAACCAGCGCCTTTTCTTGAAGCGCTATCGCTTCGCGCACTTGGTTATTTTGCTGATAAGAAAAAGCAAGTTTACTTAAGCTAGTTGTATACTTATCTGCCCAGACATTTGGCGCTTGCTGATAATAATTTTCACCTATAATCAGCTCCTTTTCTTGAAGCGCTATCGCTTCGCACACTTGGTTATTTTGCTGATAAGAAAAAGCAAGGTTATTTAGGCTAGTTGTGTAGTCTTCTGCCCACACATCTGGCGCTTGCTGGTAATAAGCCTCACAGATAGCCAACGCTTTTTCTTTAAGCGCTATAGCCTTGCTCAGTTGGTTATTTTGCTGATAAGAAGATGCCAGATTAGTTAGGCTTATGTTGTAGTATTTTTCCCACACATCTGGTGCTTGTTGGTAATAAGCCTCACAGATAGCCAACGCCTTTTCTTGAAGCGCTATGGCTTCACGTACTTGGTTATTTTGCTGATAAGAAGATACCAGGCTATTTAGGCCAGATGTGTAGTCTTCTGCCCACACATCTGGTGCTTGCAGGTAATAAGCCTCACAGATAGCCAACGCTTTTTCTTGAAGCGCTACGGCTTCACGTACTTGGTTATTTTGCTGATAAAAAGATGCCAGGTAATTTAGGCCAGATGTGTAGTCTTCTGCCCACACATCTGGCGCTTGTTGGTAATATGCCTTACAGATAGCCAACGCTTTTTCTTGAAGCGTTATGGCTTCACGTACTTGGTTATTTTTTGAATATAAAAATGCCAGGTTAATTAGGCTCGTATTGTAGCCTTTCGCCCACACATCTGCTGCTCGTTGGTAATAAGCTTCACGGATAGCCAGCGCTTTTTCTTCAAGCGCTATAGCTTCGCGCACTTGGTTATTTTGCAGATAAGACAATGCCAGATTAGTTAGGCTTGTGGTGTAGTCTTCTGCCCACACATCTGGCGCTTGTTGGTAATATGCCTCATGGATAGCCAACGCCTTTTCTTGAAGCGCTATGGCTTCACGTACTTGGTTATTTTGCTGATAAGAAGATGCCAGGTTATTTAGGCTCGTAGTGTAGCCTTTCGCCCATACATCAGGCACTTGTTGGTAATAAGTCTCACGAATAACCAACGCCTTTTCATCAAGCGCTATAGCTTCGCTTACTTGGTTATTTTTCCGATAAGAAGATGCCAGATTAGTTAGGCTTGTGGTGTAGTCTTCTGCCCACACATCTGCTGCTTGCAGGTAATATGCCTCACGAATAGCCAACGCCTTTTCATCAAGCGCTATAGCTTCGCTTACTTGGTTATTTTTCCGATAAGAATATGCCAGATTAGCTAGGCTTGTGGTGTAGTATTCTGCCCACACATCTGCTGCTTGTTGGTAATATGCCTCACGAATAGCCAACGCCTTTTCATCAAGCGCTATAGCTTCGCT
>NZ_JBFRKH010000119.1:0-400 GCF_041469265.1 Shewanella sp. 10N.286.51.B2 | reverse complement strand
AGGTGAGCAACCAAAAGAGTTACTACCATTTGTAGGAAATGAACGTTTAAATATGCCTAATGGACTGATGTTTAGTGTTAAAGACTACATTGTGCTGGTTGAAGATACAGGGCGGATTATTCGAGAAGATAAACGCGGCGTCATTAGCGCGAGTAGTCAGGATATCCTCAATAGGCTGAACATTCCCGCAGAGAATTGGCTTAAAATCACCACTGAGTTTGGCGCTTTATTCAAAGGTGCGGTGGGGGCGTTGCCTGCATTAACAGATTATTGTGAGCATTTAGACCTAAAACGACGACAAGGTGCAGCTAACTGTCAGCGCTGGTTGTGCGCTTAATACACCATTTCTTAATTTAAAATAAAAGCATTTCCCACTTTTTTCTGCTGGATTGAATTTAGT
>NZ_JBFRKH010000118.1:0-247 GCF_041469265.1 Shewanella sp. 10N.286.51.B2 | reverse complement strand
TAGACTTACGCTTTGATGTCTCAGATGGCACGACTACCGTGGCGACAGGCGTTGATTTAACCGTTAACCCCGTTAACGATGCCGCGGTTGCCCCTGACGTTGAATTCACCATGAATGAAGACGGCATTATCATCATTACCGATGAGCAGCTGCTGGCGAATGCGAGCGACATCGATGGTGATAACCTATCTGTTGATACGGTGACGTACAGCGGCACTGACGGTGTGCTTACCGACAACGGTGATGG
>NZ_JBFRKH010000117.1:0-5830 GCF_041469265.1 Shewanella sp. 10N.286.51.B2 | reverse complement strand
AAGATGGCCAAATCACCATTAGCGCTGAGCAGCTATTAGCGAACTCAAGCGATGTGGATGGCACCGTCAGCCTAGACTCAGTGTCTTACTCTGGTACCGACGGCATATTAACGAATAATCTTGATGGCTCGGTCACTTTCTTCCCTAATGAGAACTTCAACGGCGAAATCAGTCTTGATGTGGTGGTTATCGATGATGACGGCGCGACCGCTGAAACCACCGCAGGCATCACCACACTCGCGGTCAATGATGTGCCATTGGTTGATGGTAACCTGGCTTACAATGTCGATGAAGATGGCACCATTACTCTCAGCCAAGAACAATTACTTGCCAATGCATCTGATGTAGACGGTGATGATTTAACCGCTGAAGGGCTTAGCGTTGCTGGTAACGCAACAGTTGTGGCGAATGACGATGGCAGCTTCACCATTACCCCTGATGCGGACTTTAATGGCGATGTAGACTTAAGCTTTGATGTCTCTGATGGCACCACTACAGTGGCCACCGGTGTTGATTTAACCGTTAACCCAGTCAACGATGCACCGATTGCGGGTGCCGATATTTATATTCAAGCAGAAGAAGATCAAACCGTTGGCGTTAGTCTTCGTGAAGAGCCTGCTATTCGCCTCGATGCACAACCTGAGTTTGGTATTGTACAAGCCAATATCAATGATGAATGGGTGACGTTAGAGGTAGGACAAGAATTCGCGCCTGATACTGAAGTACGCTTTGTTGCTGATGAAACCGCAGTTACTGATTCTACTCATACTAGTCAAATCGGTACCTTCGATGATAATGCGACAGTTGATGATTGGGGCACAGAAATAGATTCACATACCCGTGAATTTACTGATGGCGACTTAGTAGTTACCACCCAGAGTACAGATGGGCCGTTAGGCGCTTGGAATGGTAATACTCATATTGGCCATGGTATTGGCGATACCGATAGACAAGGTTTAAGTGGTGATGAGCAGCTAGTTATTAATGTTGAAGGTCAAGATATTAATGAAATCAGCTTCGAACTAGATGGCTTAGGTGGTTGGTTTGTTGAAGGATCTAAAAACTTCACTGAAGTAGAAATTAGGGCTTTTGATGCCGATGGTAACCTCATCGACTCACAAACTTATCATAAAGATGATAATAGTAGTTTCGAGCATACGTATACCCTTACCACGGATGAACCCGTAGCACGATTTGAGTTAGGCACAATTGAAGGTAACGGCACTTATGTGGTGCAGAATATGTCTGTATCGCAGACGTTACCTGATGATGTGGTCTTTACATCGATTGCCGTAGATGGCACTGAAGTAACAGAAACAATTGAGCTGAACCTTCACGCTGGTGATCAAGATATCGATTTATCTGCAGAGCTTCCTGTTGTGACAAGTTCAGAAGGGGCAGATGGTTTTGCTTCTATTGTGATAACCGAGGAGCAGTTGCTTGCACAAGCTTCTGATATTGATAGTGAAAATCTCGATATCATTAATCTTGAGTTAAACGATGAGAATGCAACGCTAACCGACAATGGTGATGGCACTTGGACCCTTACCCCAGATGAGAATTTCTCGGGGGATATTGACCTAACTTATCAAGTGACTGATGGTGAGTTAGTTGATGACAATACTATCCATATCAACTTCGCTGAGGTCAATGATGCACCAATTGCATCTGGACCAATAGTCCTTAGCACTGAAGAAGACAACTCTATTAGCTTCACTGATGCTGATTTACTTGCGAATGCATCTGACATTGAAGGTGATGATTTATCTATTCAAGATGTGAGTTACAGCGGTAATGCCGGTGAGTTAATTACCAATGACGATGGTAGTTACACCTTTGTTCCCAACGAAAATTTCAATGGTGACGTCGACTTAAGTTATGGCATTAGTGATGGTCAAGATGTTACAACCAATAATATTGATTTAACTGTTATCCCTGTTAATGATGTCCCTGTTGCAGGGGCGCCATTAGATTTACAAATGCTCAATGATGGCACCATGACCATTAATGCATCTAGCTTATTGTCAGGTGCAAGTGATGTTGATGGCGATATTCTTCATATTGAAGATTTAGTGCTGACCAATCAGCTGGATGGTACTTTGGTCGACAACGGTGACAATACCTTTAGCTTCACGCCAGCAGAAGGATTTACCGGCAATGTGTCTTTGTCATTCGAGGTTAGTGATGGCCAAGCATCTGCTCCTAGTTCATTAAATATTACCGTTGAAGAATACAACGAAGGCCCTGAAGTCTCTGGCCCAGTTGCGGTAACTGTGGATGAAGACGGCAGTATTACCCTATCTCAAGAAGAATTACTCGCCAATGCCAGTGATGTCGATGGTGATTCTCTGGCCGCAACCAATCTTGTTACCAACGATGAAAATGCGACTGTCGTACAAAATGACAATGGCAGCTTTACGATCACCCCAAGTGAAGATTTCAATGGTGACATCCAATTTACATACGATGTGACTGATGGTATTGAAACGGTTGCCACTGAATTAGATCTAACGGTTACGCCAGTTAATGATGCTCCAGATGTTCCTGATCTTTCATTTAATACCATGGAAGATGAAGCTATAACGGTTACTACCGAGCAGTTACTGGCTCAAGCAACGGATATAGAAGGCGATGAGTTATCTGTTGTTAATGTCACATCGCAAGATCCAAACGTTGAAGTCATTGATAATGGCGATGGGACTTATACGCTAACCCCACAAGCGGAATACAGCGGTACCGCCAGCTTGAGCTTTGATGTCAGTGACGGCACTGATGTGGTTTCGGCCGATATTAGTCTTAATGTTGAGTTTGTAAATGATGTCCCTGAAGCTGGGCCTATTGTTGCTTCTGTAGACGAAGATGGCACAATTTTAGTTACTCAAGAAATGCTACTTGAAAATGCATCAGATCAAGATGGTGATTTCTTAAGAGCCGATGGTTTACAAACTAACGATCCAAATGCGACCGTTGTCGATAATGGCGACGGTACCTTTAGCGTTACGCCTTCTGCTGATTTTAATGGCGATATTGTCTTTAGTTATGATGTTTCGGACGGTGAAACTGACACACCTACAGAGCTGACTCTGACAGTTAATCCAATTAATGACGCACCTGAAGTGCAGCCGCTTAATTTTGCAATTCAAGAAGATGGAACATTAATCTTCACAGAAGAGCAATTATTGGCACAAGCGACAGATATCGAAGGTGATGAGCTTAGTATTACTGATGTATCTTACAGCGCAGATGAAGGTACATTGACGAATAATGGCGACGGTACTTACAGCTTCACTCCGAATGAACATTTTAGTGGCAATATTGAGGTCGATTTTAGTGTGTCAGATGGCACAGATGAGGTATCACAAAGTATTGGTGTTGCCATCGAAGCCGTTGCTGATGCTCCTGACTTAACAGTAACAACCGGTGATGGCGATGTCGTCACTGATGAAGTGATTGTGGTAGAGCCCGGTTCAACCACGCAACTTAATATTGATGCAAGTCTAGTGGATCAAGACCTTTCTGAAACCCTTACGGTTGAAGTAAATGGTTTACCAGAAGGTTCAGTACTGACCTATGACGGCGAAGCGCTGTTTGACGAACAAAGCAGCGGTATTACCAGTTACGACAATACCGATATTACCGTGACGTTCCAGGGCGAAACTGCCGGATATCAAAATACGGCGGGTTACTATACCGTTGATGAAGAAGGTAATATTACAGGGGTACAAATTGGTTTTGAAAATGCTTCTGAAGTGGGCTCTGGCGGTGAATTAATCCCAGGTGAATCATCCTTCACGTTTGATGTCGAGGCGGGTGAAAGCTTCAATCTATTTGTGATCCCAAATGGTTTCAATCGTAATGACTTTGAGAATATGCAGGACGGTACATTTGAGTTCCGCGATGCCGATGGTAACCCTGCGACTATCGACTCAGTCGACCCGCAATTGGTTCACATTAGTGAAGATGGCGTCGAAACGCCGATTTTAAGTCAATTTGGTGATGCGATTTTCCATGGTGGCAGCAATAGCAATCTTAACGAAGATGGCATAGAGCATACGAGAACCACACTGAATGAAGATGGCGATATTGTTTACGGTGTTGAAGATCTCTTTGGCGGCGGAGATCAAGATTTTGATGACTTCACATTTACCATTGATGTTGGTGAAACAAATAGCCAAATTTTCCAAGGTGAAATTGTTGTTGGTGAAGATGGCAGCGTTGTTATCCCAACCACTGTGTTGGATCAAAACCTTGCAGTTACCTTCCCTGAGGATTACACCGGTTCAGCATCGTTAGAGATCATCGCAACAGCCACTGAACTGTCAAATGACGATCAATCTAGTACTGTTCAAACGATAAACTTTGAAGTTGACCATGCACCTGATTCTGATGCAGTTACCGCACAGGTTGATGAAGATGGCTCAATCACTATTACTCAAGCTGATTTATTAGCGAATGCGACCGATCTTGATGGTGATGATTTAGTTGCCGTTAATGTCAGCTCTGATGATGACAATGTCACATTGGTCGACAATGGTGATGGAACATACACAGTTACCCCTGATGCGGACTTCAACGGTGAAGTATCGTTTAGCTTTGATGTCAGTGATGGCGATCAAATCGTCTCCACTGAATTAAATCTAAGTGTTAACCCTGTTAATGATGCTGCTCTAGCGCAAGATCAAAGCTTTAGCATGAACGAAGACGGCGTGATCATCATTACCGATGAGCAACTGCTTGTTGGTGCCACCGACATTGAAGGTGATAATTTAACTATCGCCGATGTGAGTTACACAGGTACCGATGGTGTGCTTACCGACAACGGTGATGGCACCCATAGCTTTGCGCCAAATGAAAACTTTAATGGCGATGTGCAATTAGAATTTGGTGTAAGTGATGGCACCGTTGTGACCCCAGCTAACATTGATATCGCGGTTACGGATGTCAACGATGCACCGGTAGCGGGTTCAACCTCATACACAGTCAACGAAGACGGCCAAATCACCATTAGCGCTGAGCAGTTACTGGCAAACTCTAGTGATGTTGATGGTAGCGTTAGTTTAGATAGCGTGAGCTACTCAGGCACCGACGGTATTCTGGTTCAAAACTCGGACGGCTCAGTGACCTTCTCGCCAAACGAGAACTTCAATGGTGATATTAGCCTCGATATCTCAGTCATCGATGATGATGGGGCAGTGGCGCAAACCACAGCAGGCATTGAAGTCATTGCGGTGAATGATGCACCCGTTTCGGGTGATCTGGCTTACAGTGTTGATGAAGACGGCAGTATTACCCTGTCTCAAGAGCAATTGTTAGCCAATGCCAGTGATGTAGACGGTGATGACTTAACTGCTGGAAATCTAACTGGCGGTAACAACGTTACTATCACAGAAAACGACGATGGTTCATTTACCCTGACTCCTGATGCAAACTTCCATGGTGAAATGGATATAAGCTTTGATGTCTATGACGGTGGAACCACAGTTCAAGCCAACATTGATCTGACTATTAACCCTATAAATGACACAACAGTAGGAGTGGAAGATCAAGCTTACACTGTCGAAGAAGATGGAACCTTAATCTTCACTGATGAGCAATTGCTCACGGGCGCAACAGACATCGATGGAGACGACTTATCCGTTAGTGGTGTTGAATACAGTGGTACCGAAGGTGTATTCACTGATAATGGCGATGGAACATATAGTTTTGCGCCAAATGAGAACTTTAATGGTCAAGTTGAACTTAGCTTCTCGGTCACTGATGGAAAAGAAACCGTTGGCGCTAATATCGATATTACAGTAACTGATATTAATGATGCACCGGTAGCGGGTTC
>NZ_JBFRKH010000116.1:0-520 GCF_041469265.1 Shewanella sp. 10N.286.51.B2 | reverse complement strand
TGTAACCCTCCCTTAAAATCAGAATGTTTTAAATAGAGTTTTCCATTTACACTAAACCAAATGGAGAATCACATGAAAAAGACACGCTTTACAGAAAGCCAAATCATCAACATCCTCAAAGAAGGTGAATCAGGCGCCCTTACTGTGCCTGAGTTATGCCGCAAACATAATGTTGGTCAAAGTACCTATTACAAATGGAAATCGAAATACGGTGGGATGCAAGCCTCTGATTTAACCCGTATGCGTGAATTAGAAGCTGAAAATGCCAAACTTAAAAAGATGTTTGCAGATGTCAGTTTGCAAAACATGGCACTTAAAGACATTGTTGAAAAAAAGCTATAAAGCCAGCAGAGCGGAAGGTGTTAGCCCACTATGCCATTAATGAATTTGGCCTAGGTGTTGTGTTGGCTTGTGATGCGCTAAGTATTAGTCGTTGCACATTTTATTACCAACTCAAGCGTATCGATGATAATGACATCATTGAGGCCGTATCAGGCATCGCAGAGAAGCATAGGGCTTA
>NZ_JBFRKH010000115.1:0-477 GCF_041469265.1 Shewanella sp. 10N.286.51.B2 | reverse complement strand
TGTAACCCTCCCTTAAATTCAGAATGTTTTAAATAGAGTTTTCCATTTACACTAAACCAAATGGAGAATCACATGAAAAAGACACGTTTTACAGAAAGCCAAATCATCAACATCCTCAAAGAAGGCGAATCAGGCGCACTCACTGTGCCTGAGTTATGCCGCAAACATAATGTTGGTCAAAGTACCTATTACAAATGGAAATCGAAATACGGTGGGATGCAAGCCTCTGATTTAACCCGTATGCGTGAATTAGAAGCTGAAAATGCCAAGCTTAAAAAGATGTTTGCAGATGTCAGTTTGCAAAACATGGCGTTAAAAGACATTGTTGAAAAAAAGCTATAAAGCCAGCAGAGCGGAAGGTGTTAGCCCACTATGCCATTAATGAATTTGGCCTAGGTGTTGTGTTGGCTTGTGATGCACTAAATATTAGTCGTTGCACATTTTATTACCAACCCAAGCGTATCGATGATAATGACA
>NZ_JBFRKH010000114.1:0-1821 GCF_041469265.1 Shewanella sp. 10N.286.51.B2 | reverse complement strand
CTAAAAGACGAACAATTCTTCTGTGAAGAGCAAGGCAAGCCGTTTATCAAGCACGATGAGCTGCAAACTCTACAGCGCCGCTATGAAAAACAGCAAGTCGAAGCCGATGAGTACACAAAAGACTGGATTGCGTGCTTTGAGCTTATCAACAAAATCATTCGTGTCGAAGAAACCAGAAGTGGGGACGACGCCAAAGATAAACTGGTTGCGGTTGGCTCTGAGCAAGATGTCAGCCATGCCTTGAAGTTTATCGAAACCGACTCTGAATTGTTACACCTATCTCTTCTTTGTGATGACGCAGAGTTCTACCCTGATTTGCAGGACGAATTGCGTAAAACCCCTGCCATAGAAAAGCGCTCACGCAAGCTCAGTCGTGTACTGATGAAAAAAGGCTTCGAGCCGATTTTCATGGAAATGGACGACAAACAACAGCTCATCGCCGCCAATGCTATGCTGCGCCAAATGGCGAAAATTGCTGACCCTGACGACAAGCTCGAAGGTTACCGTAAGGTGGCGAGCTACATAGAAGCGGGTGAATACCTGACTGATAACAAGCTGTTCTCTGAGGGCATTCATGCTCTGACTGATAAAGCCATTAATCTAGATGGCATCGCACTACCGAACTTATTGGAGGACTAATGGAACTCGATATTGATGTTATTCTGGCTGACTTAAAAGAAGGTAAAGTGCCTCGCACGCAACAAAACCTCGATAAGCTCAACGAAACCCTGAAAGCCTATGCAGAATCAGGTCAGCGTGACTTCTCCATCACGCAAATTGGTCGGGTGTCTGCGGAAAATGGCGGATTGGCGTATGAGGCGTTGCGTGCTACCCGTAACAAGCACTACCGAACACTCATCGAAGCATGGGCGGCAAAGTACAATACCAATACCAAAAAACCGTTATCCAACACCTCACGGTCTAAATCCATCCCTGCGGATAATAAACTGCTAGAGCGCATCCCAGACCCTGCGGTACGCGCCTTGTTTGGTCAAATTATTGCGGAGCGTAACCGTTACCGCAAAGAGGTTAATTTGCTCAAGCAACACGCCAATATTACCATCGACAAACGCCCTGTGCGCCAGTTTGACACCACCGCAGAGCCAAGTGTTGAAGTGCTGCCATCCCTATCAGGCGTACTCACCGAATCAGAGAAAAAAGCCTTAGCGTATGCAATTTCTGATGAATGTATGGAAAAGAACGACTGGCAAACTACTCAGGCGGGTCAGGTAAAAGACATGGAATACAACAGCGAAGTATTCCCTAGAGGCTTTGTCACAGGGCTTCGCAAGCTATTGGGTGAGGTAGATGACTAATGGCAAATGGGCAGCAAAAAGCACAGCAAAACCTCGATGCGTTTCAGGTGTGGGTGGCAACTCAACAGGATGATGACTTTAAACAAATAGTGTTTAGAGGTCAGCTAAATCGTATTGAAGTGGCTAAAGCCGTAGGCTGTGGTAAATCAGCTCTAAATCAAAATCCTGATTTACGAAAATCATTAAAACAACTAGAAGATAACCTGCGCGACAAAGGCGTGCTGCCACCACTGACCGACACCGCAAAAAAAGAAACTGATAAGCCTAAACAATACGATAATACGGCGAATCGCAAGGCGCTTGATTCAAAACGCTTATCAGCACTGGAGGCTGAAAACATTGAATTAAAAACCAAAGTGAAAGAGCTTGAATGTAAACTTGAGCGCTTTGGTGAATTATCAGAAACCTTGTCAGAAATGGGGTTCATGCCTCGATGAATGCTACCTTACACGAAGACCAATTGCGCGTCACCAGTATCCCCTACACCTCATCAAAGATGGTGATA
>NZ_JBFRKH010000113.1:0-438 GCF_041469265.1 Shewanella sp. 10N.286.51.B2 | reverse complement strand
AATGAGAACTTCAACGGTGACATCAGCCTGGATGTGGTGGTTATCGATGATGATGGCGCCACTGCTGAAACCACCGCAGGCATTACTACACTGGCGGTTAATGACGCACCTGTAGTTGATGGCAATGTCGCTTACTCAGTGGACGAAGATGGCTCAATTACCCTAAGCCAGGAGCAATTACTAGCTAATGCATCTGACATCGACGGTGACAGCCTAAGCGCTGAAAACCTATCAGTAGGCGATAACGCCACCGTGGTGGCTAACCCAGATGGCAGCTTTACCATTACCCCAGATGCGGACTTTAATGGCGATGTAGACTTACGCTTTGATGTCTCAGATGGCACCACTACCGTGGCGACAGGCGTTGACCTCACAGTTAACCCAGTCAATGACGCTGCAGTAGCACCTGATGTTGAATTCACCATGAATGAAGACGGC
>NZ_JBFRKH010000112.1:0-8190 GCF_041469265.1 Shewanella sp. 10N.286.51.B2 | reverse complement strand
TCCACATCGACTTTAAGCACGACATGTAAATGATTACTCATCACGGCATAAGCACAAATATCAATCGCAAAAATCGTCGCCAATTCAATAATACGCGAATCAACCCACTCTCGGCGATGTTCATAGTTATCACCAGTCGACTTATCAAATCCACACAAAAATGCTTTGCGCACCACCCGCGTACAGCAGTGATAGTAAGGGGTATCTTCTAAACTCACGAGTGTTTTTCTAGGTCTGGCCATCTTCAATCACCAAGTAATGAGCAATAACTAAAGCCTAGTAGGGTGTTTAACATTTAGCCAACTAGAATGGGTGGCCATGTTAATTTTGATGTAAAAACCGTAAATATACTGCTAAAAAATGGAGCAAGCGCCGATACTAGAGCCAAGGATAGAATAGGACGAACAGCATTAATGTTAGCCGCTTTAAGTGGTCATATTGAAATGGTTAATTCTCTGCTAGAACACGGTGCAAGCGTAAATTTAAAAGACAAAACAGGACATACAGCACTTAATTGGGCAGCCAATCGATCACACCTACAAATTGTGAAAATTTTGCTTAGTAATGGAGCCGATATTAACACCCAGGATAATAGCGGCACATCCCCACTCTTATATGCCATTGCAACCCGTAATATCAAAATGGTTAGTTTACTGTTGTCACATGGGGCCGAAACCGAAATAGAAAGCAGCGTAAGTAAGATGACACCTATGCTACTTGCCATTGAATATAACGATCAAGAATCGATTGACCTTTTACTCGATAACGGAGCTGATGTTAATGGCACAAATAGTGATGACTTTTCGCCAGTAATGGCCGCAGCAGAAAAAAATCAGCTTAACACGGTGCAAAAAATTATCTCCCATGGTGCACAGGTAAACCTATTTGATAAAAAGCATTTTACAGCGCTGTTATATGCAGCTGAACATCAACACATGGCTGTCATGCAGTTATTATTATCTCAAGGAGCAAATATTAATGCAGTAGATAATAAAGGTAGAAACGCAGTTATGCGCGCCAAGCAAAAAGGCAATAATGACGTTGTAAAATTATTATGTGAACAGGATACTAACTTAAATGCTGATGATTGCTCAGAACCTAGCCAATATTAATTGACCACAACATCCTTATCGTAACCTTGAATTGAGCGTTCGCTTTATCAAAGTTAAATTACGTTTTAATCAGCTCTTGATTAGAGAGAAGATAATGATATTTAGCTCACACTATTACTTCTTTGATTCTGATAAAGCCTAATGTTTCCATTTTCGATGTAATATTCCGAACTTCATTTTGGCTGGTCGCGGATATATGTCATCATCTTGAATAGCTAACTTAATATTTCCATGCTTTAGGACGTTATTTACTTCCAGTCCTGTCCATAAGATTTGATAATCAGCAGGAGTTAGCTTAGGTATTTCAAAAGAAAAAATGGTATTGCCACCCTCAGGCACTTGAGTATCTAATACAAGCAGGAAACCATCATTATCCTTAATAGTTATTGAATCTAAAGTTACACTCTTATCAAAGGTGATTTTCATCCTGCACGGTGTAGCCTCAATAAACTCAGCCGTTACACCACTACGACCTTGAGTTATCTCATTGGCAGAAACTGCATTTACAGCCAGTAAAATAAGCATCAATAAATATTTGTCCATCTTCATTTAAATACCTCATTCTTGGCTAAGCAGAAAATTAAGCTATTGATAATTGATAATATTATTTAACACAACGTACCTGAATTTACTATTGGTGTAATCCAGTATCGACAAGGGTTATGCTGACAAACTGTAGACAAAGCGCTCAACAATTTTTCTTGATTATCATCTGAATGCATAATTTCAAATTTATAAAACTCACGATAACCTTCAACCTGCTCTTTAATATTAAAATGGCTGTGCTCACGGCTAAAACCACAAATATTACTGAGACTAAAACCTGATAAAAAATCTAGTTCGATAAGAGTATCCACAATATCGTCCTTGATATCGTTTTGGGCAATAAGCACTAATAATTGCTGTGTAATCATTGGCGTTTCTCCAGCCAGTAATAAAGGATGGGCAATAAATAAAGTGTGGTGATTGTTGATGTCAATAATCCTCCAATGACAACAATGGCTAAGGGTTTTTGAATCTCTGCACCTGGACCTGATGCAAATACTAATGGCATTAAGCCAAACATGGCTGTAGTTGCAGTCATTAATATAGGTCGCAACCGTCTAGCTGCGCCTTGTTCTACTCGGACTAATAAATCACTGAACAAATGTTTGCTCTGTTCGTAATAACTCACCATAACAACACCATTAAGCACAGCCACACCTAATAGCGCAATAAAGCCAACCGAGGCAGGAACTGACAGGTATTCACCTGAGAAATATAAACTCACAATGCCGCCCATCATGGCAAATGGAACGTTAGCGAGTATTAGACCAGATTTAGCCAATGAACCAAAAGTTGTGAATAAAATCAGAGTGATTAACGCTATTGCAATTGGAATTACGAGTAATAAATTATTGGTAGCACGTTGTTGGTTTTCAAACTCTCCGCCAAAACTGACACTGTATCCACTAGGAAGCTTTATTTCATTCGAGATCTTAACGTTGAGTTCTTCAACAAAACTAACAATGTCGCGCCCCTCTACGTTAGTAGTAATAACTGAGAAGCGATCACCTTGCTCTCTTTCGATTAAAATAGGTCCTTCTTTATAGCTTAACTTGGCGACATCGGTAAGACGTTTAAGTGAATGATCAGGCATAACCAACAATTGATTTTGTAACTCATGAACACTACTAATTCCGTCTCTATTATTCGCTATCAATATTGGCGTGCGCTTCTTACCTTGCAGCACTTCAGAAACTACAACCCCTTCCAGTTGGCTTTTTAGATATCGAGCAAACTCTATTGTACTCATGCCAAAACCGCGGGCTTGTTCATTATCTAAGGTTAAATTAATAAAAGGACTTCCTTCAATCATAGACATTTTGACATCAATACTCCCTTTCGTCATTTTCACTAATGCATCTATTTGAGATGTTAGTTTTCCAAGTGTATCGATGTCAGTCCCAAATACCTTAATCGCAACATCACCGATACTTCCGGTAAGCATTTCTGAAACCCGCATTTGGATAGGTTGAGTGAAATTAAAGTTCACCCCAGGAAAGTTAACCAGTTCAGTACGAATAGAATCTATTAATTGATCCTTATGCGCAAAACGCCATTCACTCCGTGGCGCAAGCTCCAAAAATACATCGGTTTCATTCAGACCCATTGGGTCTAAACCAATTTCATCAGATCCTGTACGTGCAACCATCTGTTTAATTTCAGGAACCTGAGTTAGTAAGGTCTGTTGGATTTGCTTATCAATTGCGATAGATGCTTCAAGTGAGATGGAAGGAGATTTCTCTAACTGCAAAATAATGTCACCTTCATCTAAAGTCGGCATAAAGGTTTTTCCAACCAAGCTAAACAATCCTAGGCTAACAACCAGTAGCGTAAAGACGACAACGATAAAAGACTTTTTGTGAACAAATATGATTTTAAGACTGGTGAGGTATGTCGCTTTTAGTTTCTCGATTGCCTTCGGTTCCTGCGCACTTTTTTCATTAACCAAGTAAGAGGCTACAACTGGGATGACTGTCAGCGATAATATTAAAGCAGACAGCATTGCAAACACTATTGTAACTGCTACAGGAGTAAATAGTTTCCCTTCTAAACCAGTTAATGTCAGTAGTGGCGAGAATACAATCATCACAATTATAGTGCCAGAGACCACTGGAATAGCGACATCTTTTGTAGCACGATAGATAAGATGTAAACGAGGTAAACGCTGTTTGGTTGCGATGAGATTTACCATGTTTTCAACCACTACCACAGAGGAATCGACTAGCATACCAATAGCAATAACTAATCCACCCAAGCTCATGAGGTTAGCTGAGAGGTTGAATAGATCCATCATGAGAAATGTCATCAATGCAGCAAGGGGCAAAGACAATGACACCACTAAGGCTGCCCTCACATTCCCTAAGAATAAAGCTAAAAGCACAATGACTAAAACTACAGCTTCAAACAATGCACTTGATATGGTATCAATCGCTGTATTTATAAGATTCGCCCGATCATAAAAAGTATTGATAACACTGCCTTCTGGTAATGTTGTACTTATCTGTTCAAGCTTTTCTTTTATACTTTCGACCACTTGGGCAGTATTAGCATCTTTAAGCGCAATAATTAACGCTTCAGCAGCTTCTTCTCCGTCCTTGGTCACCGCTCCGTAACGAGCTAAGTGACCTACTTCAATATCAGCTAAATCTCGAAGACGATACACCTTGGCATTATCGGCTTTTATCACCAATTGTCTCAGTTCATCTATATCATCAATTCGACCTTCAGCACGTACGATAATTGTATCAGTGCCGATTGTCAGCTTACCGGCACCTTCATTGTGGTTATTCTCGGTAATAGCTTGTTGCAGTAACGAAAAACTTACCCCTGCAGCAGCCATAGCTGAAGGATTGGGGCTAATACTAAAACTCTTAGCGTACCCGCCTAAAATATTCACATCAGCGACACCTGCTACGGTACGTAACAATGGGCGAACTTCCCACTCTAATAACTGCCTACGTTCTATCAAAGATAAATTAGGATTTTCGAGTGTGAACATAAATATTTCGCTCAGCGGCGTACTCATCGGTGCGACCCCTCCAGAAACCTCCTGAGGAAAGCTATCCCACACAGCAGCAAGTCGTTCACTCACCTGTTGCCTTGCCCAATAGATATCAGTACCTTCAGTAAAATCAAGGGTGATATCGCTGATAGCATATTTGGTCGTGGAACGTAAAATTGCCTGATGAGGTATTCCTAATAACTCTGTTTCAATAGGTACAGTGATCTGTGCTTCTATTTCTTCGGGAGTCATCCCTGGCGCTTTTAAAATAATCTTAACTTGGGTGGGTGAAATATCAGGAAAAGCGTCAAGAGGAATTGAAAACCAAGCTCTAGCGCCTGCCAATATTAATATTAGCGCAACAATTAAAACGAATAGGCGCTGAGTGAGAGAGAATCTAATCACGGAAGCGAGCATATTATTCGCCTCCCAAGCCAAGTAGTATCCCTTTTACTGCTGCAACAGATTGAGTTAATACATAAATATTGCTTAAGTCTTGATCGCTAGCAACTATATATTCATTAGAAGTAGAACCTAGAACCTCGATAGTGAGTGCCGATAATATCGATGCTGTTTTGGTAAAAATTTGGGTCTCTTGTTGCCAACTAAATACGCTAGTTTTAGGTAATAAATACACTGTTTTTTGATATTCAGGAATAACGGTAATTTGTTGTCCTAGTAATAAGTTACAACCTAGAGGAACTGGCATTGACCAAGCAGTTAAAAAAACACCATCTGCAATGGCTGAAACTTCGTCTATTGAAACATGACATTGGTTAATATTTACTGCCGACAGTGAGGTAGATTGATTCATAGGCACATTAATTTTAATACGAATACTATCTGCTGGAATCAAAGAAAATAACGCTGCACCTGCATTATATGAGCTACTAAGGTTAGTAAGATTAACTATACCTGCTATTGGAGCTCTAATGACTAATGACTCTATAGAAGTATCAATACTTTCAACCAGTTCCATAAAGTGCTGCATGTGTTGGTATTTAAGTTGAGTGCTGAGATAGTCTTGACTGATCTCACGCCATTTATCAATACTAATACTATTCGTTTTTAATAAGGATTTATTGCGTTCATAACGTTGCTTAGATAGATCAAACAGACTTTTGGTAGCCTCAATTTGAGCAAGAAAATGAAATATTTCTGGCCCTGTTAACCTTACAATAGCTTGCCCTTTAGTCACAGCTTGGCCCTGGGCGACTAAGTAAGTTACCTGTTGAATATTTTCAGGTGTTCTGACCCAATAATCATTACCAGGTAATCGTTCTATTTGGGCTGGAAGTGAACTCCCTTCATAACTTACACCTTTCTGTGGCTGCGTGTACTTAAGTTCTAAACTACCCAACTCTGCAAGTGATATAGTCTTCGCACACACGAAGCTAGCAGATAAACACAAAGGTATACACACAAGGCTAACGCCAAATTTGGCCATCATAATGAAATTCCTAAAGCTTGCAGTTGTTGAGAGTGGAGTTGCTGCTGAGTGATTTGGTTTAGTAATAAACGTGATTCAGTATCAAGTGCATCCATATAACGACGCAGCCAAATTTCATAACTAATTTGACTCTGGTCTTTAACTTTGGCTAAATCTTCTGTAATTGTCCGACTCAGCGAGACACCACGCTGTAACAATAACTGTTGCTTCCTGAGGTTTTGCTGTTTCATAGCTAGCTTTTCTGTTTGGGTCTTTAATTCAAGATAGGTACGCTCACTATTTAAACTCTGTTCTTGATGGTCTTTTTGCCAAATAGAAAGTTCACTTTGTGATAATGCTGATCCCAAGCTAATCGGTATACTAATTCCCAAACCTAATTGTTGGTCATTAAATTGATCGTCAGCGGTTTCTTTAGCAGTTAAGGATAATGTCCATGAATCCTGCTCTCCTGCTTGCTGGCTTTTAATGATCAACAGTTGTTGTTGCTGCCGTAATGATTGAATTTGCCATAAGGGATGTTGGATTAATGCATCATTAATCCCATGATGGATACTTAAATTAGCTTCAGTAATTTCACGATATTGTTCATTAATTTTCTGCGGTATAACGCTCAAACCAGTAACTGAATTAAAAAGAGAAAGAGCTTCACTCTGTTGTTGCTTAAGAACAATTTGATCTAAATCAATATCTACATATTCTCGTTCCAGTAGCAATATATTCACTTTAGGCAATTCTCCCGCATCAGAAAGTTGCTTGTGCTGAACATATAGCTTGTCTAATAATTTTGCTTTACGGTTTAGCTGTTTTATTTTCACTGATGCTATGCGGTAATCCCATATGCTTTGTCTGAGTAATCCAGATAAGTACAATTTCTGTAACGCAACTTGCTGACCTTCAAGTTCCAGCGTCAACTTTTTTAGTCGTTTATCACTATTATGTAAACCGAATGACTTGATTGGTAAGTTAAGTGATACTTCTTGCTCGTAAATGTTACTATTATCAAGACTACCAAGGTAACTTAAGCTGATGCTTGGTAACCCTGTTAACCAAGTCGAACTAGTCAATTCAAACGCTCTACCATCATTTAATGGTGTTCCGTTAAGTTGCGTCACGTTTAATCTGTTTCGACTGATTTCCAGCAGCTTAGACAATTCATTACTAGGAGTTGCAAAACTATAGGTGCCACTAGTTAAAACGATGAGGATACATAACTTGATACTAAACTTAATAGCAAACATAAGTGATTTCTATAACCCAAAATGTATACTCATATTAATCACTTAAATGTTAAAGCACATGGGGAAAATGTATCATAAAAGCCTTTATAGTACATATGTACCATAGCCCAAACTAATGATTTTATTATATTAAAATAAATACTATTTTTTGGGCTTCATTTATTACCAGTTACGAGTTGTAGGATTTATCTCATGAAAAAAGATGTATTCATTATTGTATTATTGCTACTGATAACAATGTTTAAACTATTTGACATCTTTGCTGATTTACAGCTTGATATTCCTGCTTGGCACATTGCACAAGAAAGTGTTCTTGTACTACTTACAATAATCGGTAGCATTTATTTAGGCTTTGATCTAATTCGAAGCTCTCGCCAAGTAAAAGCCCTAAGATCTAAATTAGCGAGTGCAGATAAGCAGATTAATAATATGTCGGGCCAAATGCGTGCTGCTAGACAAGAATACAGCCAAACCATCGCAGCTCAATTTGACTCTTGGAGTTTTACTAAAAGTGAACAACAGGTAGCTCTTTTACTGCTAAAGGGGCTGAGTTTTAAAGAGATTGCCGAAGTTCGACTCACAAAAGAAAAAACGGTCCGCCAACAAGCTTCCAATATTTACAGCAAAGCTCAAGTAGATGGTCGCCACACTCTCTGTGCATGGTTTATGGAAGACTTTATTCAAGAATAGTTATATAGGTAGCTTAAGCTATTGAGGACCTGCGCTCGAGCGTGTAAATCATTTCATCAACATAACGAATAAAGTCATTAATACAGGTTTGATGGTCGATGTTATTGATGATTTTTTTCAGTGTGCCAGTGCCAGTGTAACCCTCCCTTATAT
>NZ_JBFRKH010000111.1:0-417 GCF_041469265.1 Shewanella sp. 10N.286.51.B2 | reverse complement strand
GAATAAAGTCATTAATACAGGTTTGATGGTCGATGTTATTGATGATTTTTTTCAGTGTGCCAGCGACATCGATATTACGAATAACCGCTTGTGCTCTGTCACGAGTCAACAAAGAAACTTTAATATCAAAAGGAAAGCCTTTATCGCGTAACGATTTGGCTAAACAGATACGTGTGAAGTACACGCTATTGGGAGCTCTATAAAGGTACATTGTCTGAGTCAATCCTCTCAGAAAGCCCCTCAAACGCCAGAAACAAAAAAAGCCGTTGATAATCAACGGCTTTTCTCGTATTTAATATGGCGGAGAGATAGGGATTTGAACCCTAGATGGGCTACAAACCCATGCCGGTTTTCAAGACCGGTGCATTCGACCACTCTGCCATCTCTCCGAACGAGCGAGATAATAGCTATCTCACT
>NZ_JBFRKH010000110.1:0-7557 GCF_041469265.1 Shewanella sp. 10N.286.51.B2 | reverse complement strand
AAAATCACCACTGAGTTTGGCGCTTTATTCAAAGGTGCGGTGGGGGCGTTGCCTGCATTAACAGATTATTGTGAGCATTTAGACCTAAAACGACGACAAGGTGCAGCTAACTGTCAGCGCTGGTTGTGCGCTTAATACACCATTTCTTAATTTCAAATAAAAGCATTTTCCACTTGATAGATATCAAGCTTTTTTGCTGTGTTGAATTTAGTTTATGAGTTATTTTTGGTGATTAATGATGAAATATTCAGTCCTTTGGCAGGAATAATCCCATAAGTAAATGAATGTTGGTGTTGGCAACTCAAAATGAAAGGCGTTATGTTATAACTTCAAAATAATGGGTGGCTATGTATTATTAGCTCTAAGTGTTTAGATCTCATCAAACATCAATAAGCGTCTAAAAAACAATCAAATAGATTCAAAAATCTTTACATACAATCAAACTAGCAAACAAAAAAACACCATTAACCAACTTAACTTGAGATTATTTTAATTGTTAATAGCATTAAAGTGGTCTACTTTACTATAAGCTTATAGTCAATGAGACTTATAGCTAGCTCGTAGTAAACACAATAAAAAAAGTGATTTTATAAAATGACAAATTAAAAATACAATACTCTTCAGGAAATATAAATGAATATACAAAACGATAGATTTAAATTATCCAGGACAAGCTTACTGGTTTCCCCTTTACTACTATTATTGTCGGCATGTTCAGATGATGACAAAAAAACACCCGTAGTGCCTCCAATACCCGAAGTTCCGCCAGCCGTAGAAGTCGATCCAGATCCAGAGCCGTTAGTGACTAATTTAGTCGAAGCAGCAAACAAAGCAAATAAACGCATTGGTACCGCGTTAAGTCATGGTGTTTTAAGCAATAACGAGACTGACTATATCGACATAGTAAAGAAAGAATTTAACTATGTGACACCTGAAAATATCGGTAAATGGGGATCTATTCAAAATACTAGCTCTGACGTTTGGGATTATGACGCTTTAGATAGCATGATCGATTTTGTCGAAGAAAATGACATAGCGTTTAAAGGCCACGCCTTAGTATGGCATCGCCAAGCACCATCTTTTGTTAATGGTGATGTAACAGCTGAAGATTTAACCATATTAATTAATGCGCATATCGATGCTACGGCAGCGCGTTATAGCGGACAAATATATGCGTGGGATGTGGCAAACGAAGTGATGGGTGATGATGCTAATTATCGTGACTCTGTATTCTTTGAAAAGCTAGATAAAAACTACATTGCAGATGCGTTTACTAGAGCACATGATGCTGCTCCTGAAGCGAAGTTGTTTTATAACGATTACAGTATCGACAACATCAATGCTAAGTCTGATGCTGTATTTACCATGGTAACTGAATTAATCAATGCTGAAGTCCCGATTCACGGGGTGGGTTTTCAAATGCATTTAGACGCATCAAATGCACCATCAACCCAGCAAATGACCGATAATCTGCAACGTTTTGCTGATTTGGACTTAGACGTTAACATCAGTGAAATTGATGTGCGTTTATCTGCTTTACCTTGGGACCAAGTGACTAAACTGGCTATTCAACAACAGGTATACCATCGTGCAGTCAATGCATGTATGAATGTTGACCGTTGTGACGCTGTCACGGTTTGGGGGTTCACAGACAAATACAGTTGGATTGATGGCGAGTTTGGGCCCGATGATCCACTTTTATACACTGCTGATTACCAAAGAAAACCGGCTTATTTTGCGATAGCTGATGCCTTTATGGGTATTGAAGCTGATGCATCAGGTGTGATGCCAAACTTAATTGCCAATGGTAACTTTGAAATAGGCACAGACGGGTGGACAACCTTAGACGAAACAGCCATGAGAACCACTGAATATCAACAGAATGGAATAACATCGCTGTTATCTTCAGCAAGTGAAGATGCTAAAGCGACAGCTAGCATTGATATCACCAGCTTACTTAAGGCAAACAGCGTCTATGACCTTAAAGCTTGGGTGATGTCAGCTAACGAAACAACATTAGCAAGCTCTGTAAATGTAATACTCGAATGTGTCGCTGAAGAAGCGAACACTATCGTTGTTAATTCAGCCGTTGCCAGCAACACTGAGTTTACCCAATTATCAGGTTCATTTTCCGTACCTAATTGTGAGCTTGTCAACGCCACTTTATCAGTTGAAGGCGCTGATGTAAGTGAAGACTTTTACTTAGATGCAGTAAGCCTTCGACCACAAGCTTTAATGCCTAACACTGATGGTTTTGGCGATAACCTTTTAGCTAACAGTGATTTTGAAATTGATGCTTCAGGTTGGGAAGGTTACGACACATCAGCAGTTGCAATCACCACAAGCAAAGTATTTGCCGGAACCCAAAGTCTAGTCGGTACTGCACGTACCCAAGAATATCAAGGGCCATCAACGAATATTTTGAGTCTTGTTGAGTCAGGCCAAACTTACCAATTGTTTGCTCGAACGGCAATTAGTGAAGGTTTAGCTCAAGTTAAAGCAACAATTAGTGCAACCTGTTCAGATGGTGTTAAGTACTTAGGCACTGGCGCTACGGAGGCTAACTCAACTGATTGGTCTCTAATTGCGGGGCAGGTAACGTTACCTACCTGTGCGATGAGCGATGCCATACTTTATTTTGAAGGCCCAGCAGTGGGTATTGATATCTATGTAGATGACGTCACTTTTCATCAAGAAAAGAAAGATCTAGGTCCTAACTTAGTAACAAACAGCGACTTTGAAATAAACACTGATGGTTGGTCAGTTTGGGGCGGCACATTAGCCAGCTCAACAAACTATGCCAACACAGGTAATAGCAGTGCTTTACATAGTGATAGAACAGGGACTTGGCAAGGCCCGTTATTTAATTTACAGCCTTTTGCTGAAACCGGTAAGACTTATGAAATTACCACATATGCCCGCATTGAAAATGCAGATGAAGATCTGTTAAACATTACCTTAAAAACCTTATGTGAAGGTGATGAAGAAGCTGATGCATCTTACACTCAACATGGTGCTATAACGGCTACCAATGGCGAGTGGACAAAGTTAACCGGTAGTTTGGTGTTACCAAATTGTGCGCTTACTAGTGCCGTTGTTTATTTTGATGGCCCCGCAATTGGTGTCGATATTTATATCGATAGCGTGTCTATTACCAGTGACATTACTGTGGACGCTGATAACTTATTGACCAATTCAACCTTTGAATCGGGTATAAATGGCTGGGCAACTTGGGGGGCAAACATTGAAGAAAGTACTGATTTTGCTCACACAGGTGAAAAGTCAGCGTTAGTTAATTCACGTACCAATGATTGGCAAGGGCCTGTCTACGACTTTTTGGGGCGAGGAGTTGCAAATACCGCTTATGATATCAGCGGTTGGATAAGAGTTGCAGGTTCTGACAGTGAAAACGTTAGCATTAACATCAAGCAAACCTGTGAAGGTTCAGAGGCGGTTTACACCGAGGCAGGCCCAGCCGTTACTGTGTCAGACAGTGAATGGACCTTAGTGAGTGGCACATTTACCCCCCCTGATTGTGAATTAACTGAGCTCTCGGTGTATTTTTCAAATGCCGCTGTAGGCGTTGATATCTATTTAGACGACGCGGTAGTTAAGTTGGCCTCGGTAGAATAAAATAGACTGTGTTTATTTACTCAATAAGTAAGCTCGTTTAATAAATAGTACCAAAATAAGCAAAGATTTATATCGGGCAGAGGGCGTTACATCAAGTTATAACCTCTGGCATTGTTTGTAGATTAATTAAATTATAATATTTAATCCACAATATCGATTTACGTTTATTTAAAAACTATCTATAAGGAATGTTGAGAATTTATTATCAACATTCCTTTTTATTTAAACTAGCATCATTAGATTGATTGTTAATACCACCATAAACTTGATAAATATCGACGTTGTTCAAATTAACAACGCATAACATTCCATATCCCTAAGTGATTTAAAAACTACTGTACTCGGGCCTTTATTCGTTTCATTACTATTGTTGCCCAATTTCACTTTATTAAGCACGCCCATAAATTTATTGATATTAGTTCTATTGTTTTCAGTGTGATTACGAGATAATAGCGTTAAATACTTAACAGAGAATGTATAATGGACAACCAGCAAGACAGTTACATGACTGAAGAAACTCTAATTGAAACAATCGAAAATCAAATCGCAGATGGTGAGCCAAAAAAGGTAAAAGAAACCTTAATGCGCTTAGTTATGACGGGCACGCCACGTGAAGAAGCGGTTCAATGGATGGCCTGTGCCCTGGCTATTGAAGTATCCGATATCATGGAAAATGATGTTTCATTCAATGAATCACGTTATATCCAGCATTTGAACGCATTACCCAATTTGGATTGGATGAAAGATGATTAGTATCAATGCCTTATAATTACAAAGATTAAGCATAACTGACTAAATTGGGAACGTTAATATGCTCGATAAGCATTATGTAGAGCCCAGTTTACTCGGGGCTGCTTAACGTCATGATAAGTGAATTTTGGTAAAAAGTGAGTGTTACAGACTCTAGTTTGTCATTTTAATTAGCTTCTAGATTTCTAACCATCTACCTATTATGCTGCCAATAAGTTTAATTTCTGCTAAGTATTCAAGGATATTTTACGTAAGATAAAAATACATGTATTTTCCGGTAATGTAACATTTTTGTATAAAACGTCAGCTAAATTCAATACTTAATGGATGTACAAATAAAGTAAACACCTATTACTTGTTTGTTCAATTCAGAATTAAGTTATCTTTTCGCCTACATTTATCGTTAAAAATATAACTTTTCAGTTCGTTAAATGATTATTAAATAATTTTATATGCTTTTAAATTATGTGTGTTTTAGTTTAAGTTTTAGTTTTAAGTAGTCTGGATATTTGTTTTTAAAAAGATCGTTGTCAGATAATTATAGAAGAACATTATTCTAAAGAGTTTGTGAATTTGTTACTTCATCAAGAGACACATTTGTAGGTTAATAGAGGTTGTATGGTTGCGGTTAATAAATTATCTGACACGTTTTTACGAAAAATATTGGGGAAACCCTATATAGGTAAATCTGTCATTGCTGATGGTGGGAGCTTATCAGTTCGTATTTCAAAGAAAGGTTTTATTGGTTGGGTTTTTCGTTATAGGCTTGGTGGTCGTGAAACGAATCCTAAGTGGGTCAGTTTAGGGAAATATCCTGAAACGTCGATAAAGCAAGCTAGAGTTAAAAGAGATCAGTGTCGTAAATGGTTGGACAATGGTGAAGATCCCACTGTCGAATTATCATTGGTTAAAGTTAAACGTAAAGATGCTGTCACAGTTAAAGATGCGCTGGAATATTGGTTGGTGGAATATGCCACTGAAAACCGTAAAAATGTAGATAAACATAGAGCACAATTCTCCCGCCACTTATATCCTTATTTAGGCAAGTATCCATTAGAGAAAACAACCAAACCACAATGGTTGGAATGTTTTGATCGAATAAAAAAAGGTATTTCTAATGAACGAAAGGGCGCTCCTGTCGCAGCAGGTCAAGTCTTGCAAGCGTCAAAACAAGCATTGTTATAAAGGTTATCAGGACATGCATCGAAATCAGCACTAATGCGCCTGACAGCGCAGCTTTGTTCAACAAGAGCATTAATGATAAATCACAATCAATACGAATTATCGTACAGCTCATAATCTGCATATTAGTTCTGAACTGTAATCTCATTACATTATCTATTGGTAATACCTGCGCAAAAAAATTGGTAATAACACCTTGCGAGTTTGAAATACAGCTGAGTCACTGACTAACTTTGTTCTGTTATTTGGTAATGTTGTCATATCCATTGGTAGTGAATATAAAAACCATTCAACAATAACAGCCTGACTCTCCTGTAAGTTATTGTTCATTATGTCTTTTCTATTGAGAGGGAAATATGTAAAGCCAATGCGTTAATCTTTTTTATGTCATCGTTACTACCAATTTTGGTTTTTGGTAATGCCTGCGGCGCTTTTTTGGTTGACAATGATGTGTTGTGGTGGTTATATTTTGTTTAACGCAAAGTTACAGGTGTGAACAGGTTGTTAAGCATGTGGCTGTGTTGGGTGGGTTGTGTGTGATTATGTGCGTAACAATTAATCATTGCTCTTTGATCATATACAACAAAGAGTTCTGCTTCTTTTTACAACGAAATTAGATAATTTTTGGTGTTAATTAGAAGCAAAGTCTTACCTATTTTTATTACGTTTTTCAGGGTTAGTTAAGCTCATGTGTAGGTGCGCCACTATATGCTGCGCATATAGGTATTCTAAGTAAGCTTTGAAAATAGTTAAGCCGAACAATATACGAACATATTCAACAAAGAGATCGTAAATTATAAAGGATTCCAATATCAACACATATAAATCTTACCGACATATTCAAAAGAAAATGTGTGACGTTTTCGCTTTGCTAGTTTTTGCTTTAGCTGTTTTTAGCGCATCACTCAATGCTCAGGAAATTGAGGAGAATACGCTTATTCCTAAGTCACACACTAGCCTTGCTGAAGGTGTTTTACTGGGGGATTTGTCAAAACTCGATCCGCTTAAAAAGCCAGGTGATAATTTTGACTTACTCGATTGGTCGTTAACGTTGCCAACCGATCTCAACAAAGATAAAAAAGCTGATACCGTCTATGAGAAATCATTAGGTAAAGGCTTTGACTTAAAGCCATTTTTTTATACAGCTGATGATGGTGGCTTGGTATTCGCTTGCCCAAACGTAGGTGCCAAGACCTCAAAAAATACAAAATATGCGAGAACCGAACTACGCGAAATGCTACGTAGAGGTAATGTTCAAATTAAAACTCGTGGCCTGACAAAAAATAACTGGGTTTTCAGCAATGCGCATGGTTCGGCGAAAGCTAAGTCTGGGGGTGTTGAAGGCAGTTTGGAAGGGACTTTGGCAATAAACCGAGTATCTACCACAGGTGATAAAAAAAAGGTTGGACGCGTGGTCATCGGGCAAATTCACGCGACGGATGACGAACCTATTCGTTTATATTACCGAAAATTACCAGCCAACTCGAAAGGGGCTATTTATTTTGCCCATGAAATAAATGATGGTGATGATATTTGGATAAATATGATTGGCTCACGTTCACATACTTTGTCAGACCCTGTTGACGGAATCGCCTTAAACGAAAAATTCTCTTATAAAATTTCCGTCGAAGATGAAGTGTTGTTCGTCACTATAATCAGGGAAGGTAAGCCTAATATTACTAAGTACTACGATATGAAAGATAGTGGTTATAGTGCTAGTAACCAGTATATGTACTTTAAAGCGGGTGTTTATAATCAAAACAATGACGGCGCTGATGGTGATTATGTGCAAGCCACTTTCTATCATATCCATAACATGCATAAAGGGTATAAATTTTAGCGCAGTTAACACATCAATTTAAAATTAGTAACTTGTAACTCGTAACTACAATTATTGGTTATATTTTTTTTAAATTAATAGGTTAAAGCTTTTGTTTGGGGTTCGTCTGTTGAAGTTAATATATCTATAATTTAAATATAAGAATTTAATGG
>NZ_JBFRKH010000109.1:0-1009 GCF_041469265.1 Shewanella sp. 10N.286.51.B2 | reverse complement strand
TACAAGGTCAGTTTGGTACTCTATCAATCAATGAATTAGGTCACTGGACCTACACCGCTGACAATTCTCAGACAGCGATTCAAGGCCTTAAAACAGGTGAATCAGTTACTGATACAGTGTTAGTTCATAGCGTTGATGGCACAGAGCAAAAAATCACTGTGACCATTAACGGCACTGATGACAAAGCGGTGATTGCGGGTACTTCAACAGCACAGCTAACTGAAGATAAAGACGTACACGGTGGACAACTCCGCGTTGACGGGACGTTAACCGTAACAGATGTAGACAACAATCAAGCGCAGTTCAACGCTGAAAGCCTACAAGGTCAGTTTGGTACTCTATCAATCAATGAATTAGGTCACTGGACCTATACCGCCGATAACTCTCAGACAGCCATTCAAGGTTTAAAAACAGGTGAGTCAGTTACTGATACAGTATTAGTTCACTCGGTTGACGGCACTGAGAAAAAAATCACTGTCACCATTAACGGCACAGATGATAAAGCGGTGATTGCGGGTACTTCAACAGCACAGCTAACTGAAGATAAAGACGTTCACGGTGGACAACTCCGCGTTGACGGGACGTTAACCGTTACTGATGTCGATTCAGGACAAAACCAATTCCAAGCCACCTCACTACAAGGTCAGTTTGGTACTCTATCAATCAATGAATTAGGTCACTGGACCTATACCGCCGATAACTCGCAGCCGAGTATTCAAGGTCTTAAAACGGGTGGAACCGTTACCGATACAGTATTAGTTCATTCGGTTGATGGCACTGAGCAAAAAATTACAGTCACCATCAATGGTACTGACGACAAAGCCTTGATTGCGGGCACCTCAACCGCCAACTTAACTGAAGATAAAGACGTTCATGGTGGACAGCTTCGCGTCGATGGTGCGCTGACGGTAACGGACCTCGATGCAGGTCAAAGCCAATTTACCGCCACCTCACTACAAGGTCAGTTCGGCACTTTATCAATCAATGAATTAGGTCACTGGACCTACAC
>NZ_JBFRKH010000108.1:0-539 GCF_041469265.1 Shewanella sp. 10N.286.51.B2 | reverse complement strand
CCGTCAACCGAGTGAACTAATACTGTATCGGTAAGTGACTCACCCGTTTTCAGACTTTGAATAGCATTTTGACTGTTATCAGCGGTGTAAGTCCAGTGACCTAATTCATTGATTGATAGAGTACCAAACTGACCTTGTAATGAGGTGGCTTGGAATTGATTTTTACCGTTATCTACATCAGTAACAGTGAGGGCGCCATCAACTCGGAGCTGACCTGAATGAACATCTTTATCTTCGGTTAAGCTGGCGGTTGAGGTGCCCGCAACCACGGCTTTATCATCAGTGCCATTAATGGTGACAGTGACTTTCTGCTCAGTGCCATCGACTGAATGAACTATGAGAGTATCCGTTAATGATTCGCCTGTTTTCAGGCCTTGAATGTTCGGCTGCGAGTTATCAGCGGTGTAAGTCCAATGGCCTAAACTATTGATACTCAGAGTGCCAAATTGACCTTGTTGCACTGTGGCCTGGAATTGGTTTTGTCCTGAATCTACATCGGTTACGGTGAGGGCGCCATCGACATGCAGTTGTCCTTGATG
>NZ_JBFRKH010000107.1:0-1408 GCF_041469265.1 Shewanella sp. 10N.286.51.B2 | reverse complement strand
ACATGTCGACACCCGCGCTGTTTTCGGTTATTGAACCAGTATCAACGCCAGTGATAATTGCAGCATCACCCACTGCCGCGAGCGTGGTTGACGCACCTGTATGGGTGATACCGCCGTGGGCATCTTTGACATCGTAATTAAAATGCACCGAGCCGTTATAGTCTGTTTCAGGCGTAAAGGTGAAGCTACCATCGGCATTGTTCAAAATGGAGCCGTGGTCGGCATGCAGGTTTTCAATTGTGAGTAATCCAGCATCGTTTGTATCGACGTCCACGGTATTAGCCAGCAGTTGTGCGGTAGTCAGAGTTTGGCGGGTATCTTCGCTGCCATTTACAATCACAACTTCAGATGAACAGTAAGGGCGGTCATTATCACCATGAATGGTAATAACAATGTCGTGGGAAGTACCATCTTTTGATTGGATAGTGATTGTATCAGTTAATGTTTGTCCTTCTCCGAGTTTATCTATAGTTGAACCGATAGTTGTTTTTCTATTGCCGACCCAATCTACGCTGCCAACCGTCACGTCGTAGTGCCAAGTTCCATCACTGTTTAACAATAAATGTCCATATTGTCCGTGGTATGAATTGTTCCAAGCACCGCCTTTAGAGTCAAACTGTGATTCACCAGTATCAGGGTCAACAATATCTAACTTGCCATCAGCGGTTAATGCAGCTTGTCCAAGTTTAGCCATACCAGGTTGTGCATAATCTGGTGACATATCGCCAAAACTGCCATGACCTTCATCAACGTCACCTGTTGAAATTCCAGTAATAACAGCTTTATCGTCAGTGCCATTGATGGTGACTGTGATCTGTTGCTCGGTGCCATCTATAGAATGAACGACTAAGGTATCAGTTACCGTTTCACCTGTTTTTAAACTTTGAATAGATGGTTGTGAATTATCAGCCGTATAAGTCCAGTGACCTAATTCATTTAACGCCAGTGAGCCAAATTGTCCTTGTTGTACTGTGGCTTGGAATTGATTTTGACCATTATCAACATCAGTAACGGTTAATGCGCCATCAACATGCAGTTGTCCTTGATGGACGTCTTTGTCTTCGGTTAATTGTGCTGAACTTGTACCGCCAATCACCGCTTTATCATCAGTGCCGTTAATGGTCACAGTGATTTTTTGCTCTGTGCCATCAACACTATGAACAACTAGCGTATCGGTGAGCGACTCGCCAGTTTTCAGACCTTGAATCGCTGGCTGAGAATTATCAGCAGTGTAAGTCCAATAACCTAATTCATTTAAAGAAAGCGCACCAAATTGACCTTGTTGCACAGTGGCCTGGAATTGGTTTTGTCCTGTATCGACATCAGTAACAGTGAGGGCACCATCGACATGAAGTTGTCCTTGATGGACGTCTTTGTCTTCGGTTAATTGTGCGGTACTTGTTCCTGC
>NZ_JBFRKH010000106.1:0-15848 GCF_041469265.1 Shewanella sp. 10N.286.51.B2 | reverse complement strand
TGGCGGAGCGGACGGGACTCGAACCCGCGACCCCCGGCGTGACAGGCCGGTATTCTAACCAACTGAACTACCGCTCCTAAACTGTGTCACCTGTAATACAGATAAACAAAATTTAAGTAACTTAACTGGCGGAGCGGACGGGACTCGAACCCGCGACCCCCGGCGTGACAGGCCGGTATTCTAACCAACTGAACTACCGCTCCACTTAAGTTGCACGAATAATAAGGTCGTCGTCAAAAACCGTCAACAGTTTTTTTTAAGTTTTTATCCGTTTAGCTAAAAAACATACAGCAGCGATTAAGTTATAAACTTTTTGACTAAAAAGAGATCAATTTAATCTAAGCTAATATAATTAGCAGCAAACAATTATTTTTCATCTGGCATGGTTAAATCAAAATCATCAATAGCAGCAGTGATATCACCTTTTTTCGCAGCTTCTTGTTCAAGTCTTAATTTGGTTGTTGCCAGTGCTTTATTTAACGCAAGTTTCTTACGCCAAAAAATTAACCCTACCCCTCCTATGATTAACAGTAGGCCATTAATCGATGCAATCCACACGATAGCCTTATCTTTTGCAGCTTGCTCTTCTTGCGCTGCTAGCTGCGCAGCTCTTGCAGCTAACTCTTCAGCGCTGGGTGGAGGTTGAGGCGGTTCAATTAAATTAAAAAACAATTCCGGTAAATCCAGTATTAACTCACGCCCTGCAATACTGGTTGAGGCAACACTGCCTTTGATTCTATAACTGCCAAAATCGGTCACTTGCGGTATCGCGACTAAAGCTGGTGTTTCAGTGAGCTCATTAACAACAATCGGTAACTTAAGCCCTGCAGGGCCAACGATATCGAATTGAATATGGGTTTGCTCAAGTTTGAGTATTTCGTCATCAACATTTATTTGAATCTGCCAAACACCGGCTAATTTATCCGCGGGTTCAATTACTTCAACTTGAATGGGAGTTTCTGATAAATAGATTGGGTAGCTAATTTCACGCTCAAATACATTATTTCGCGCGACAACACTTAAGGTGTAGCTTCCCCAAGGTTGATTTAGATTATGTTTGCCCGTAAACACCCCATCATCGGGTATCTCATCCAAACCTTCACCATTATCTCTGTAAGAACCGACTGTAACAGTGCCGGTAGTAAAGTTGGCTTCGGTATTTTTATGATGGCTGGTAAATTTAACCGTCCATTCGAACATGTAATCAAGCCCTGGCAGACGAACCGTTAAGCCGTCACCAAGTAACTTAGCAGTGACTTTTAAACGTTCACCTTGAAATAGAGGCTGGGGGATATGCTCAACGTCAATTTCAAGTTGCGATACTTTTTGGATAGTGGAATTAGGCGCTAAACTGCCGATTAATTGCCAAGGACCGGGCATCGGATTGTTGATTTTAATCATATCGCCAGTTAAGCCATCGGCCCAATTGACATTATCAGGGTGCCTTTCGGAATACCATTTGGAACCGTCAGGCAACACGATTATCACTGGAGCGGAGCCATAAGTTCTTTGCACCAATAAGGTCACTTCATCGACCATATGATCAATACGAAATCTATTCTGTAACTCACTTGCTTGGGTATAAGGCACCGCTGTTGCCAATTGTGGCGTAACGGTAGCAACTAAGATAAAAATAACCGCCAGACAGTATGATTTCATTAAGCTCACTTTTATGCTTCACCTCTCCAGAGGCATTTGCCTGATTTTTTGACTAAATCAAGTCTTTCATCGTGTGATATTAATTCATCGGCCGTTGCTTGGATCACTTTAAGATTAAACTCATTTTGATCAATTAATTGTATACCACCACCTTCTTGACCCACTTTTTCATTTGATAAATTAAAGCCAATTTGTCCACCGGTCATCACTAAGTAAACATCAGCAAGGATTTCAGCATCCAATAGTGCGCCGTGATAGGTACGTCTAGAGGTATCGATACCGTAACGTTTACTGAGTGCATCTAGATTATTTTTTTGACCAGGATGCAGGTATTTTGCAATGTCTAGCGAATCGAGTATGTCACAGATATCTGCTGACTTGGGGCCTTGGGGCCTAAGCTGACTAAATTCATGATCCATAAAGCTGATATCAAACGGTGCGTTATGTGCGACAATTTCAGCACCGGCGATAAAGTCGATAAACTCTTGTGCGATTTGATGAAACCGCGGTTCTTTAGCAACTCGTTCATCAGTAATACCATGTACTTCAATGGCTTCTGGATCAATTAACTGACCTGGATTGATATATTGATGATAAGTACGACCGGTTAGTTTACGGTCAATCACTTCAACACAACCAATTTCGATAATTCTATGGCCAATATAAACGGGGCCACCAGCCTGATTCATACCGGTTGTTTCAGTATCTAAAATGATTTGGCGACTGGCGCCTGAAATAATATTCATAGGTAACTCAATTAATTGATAATAATTTAGGTATAATTGCCGAAATGTTTATTGCTGTGTATATGGTAACAATTTGATGTCAGAACTAAAACTTATCAATATCTTTACTGATGGCTCATGTCTGGGTAACCCTGGTCCCGGCGGATACGGTATTGTAATGAAATATAAGCAGCATACCAAAGAAATGTCTGATGGATTTAAGCTGACGACCAATAATCGGATGGAATTATTAGCGCCTATTGTGGCGTTAGAAGCGCTATATGAACCGTGTAAAATCATCTTAACCAGTGATAGTCAATATATGCGTCAAGGGATCACCCAATGGATCCATGGCTGGAAGAAAAAAGGTTGGATAACTTCAACTAAAACCCCAGTTAAAAATGTCGATTTATGGAAAAGGTTAGATAAAGCCAGTCAACTGCATCAAATTGATTGGCGCTGGGTTAAGGGACATGCTGGGCATATTGAAAATGAACGCTGTGATGATTTAGCCAGGCAAGCCGCCGAAGCTAAACCTCAGCAAGCTGATGTTAATTATCTGCCTGAAGCCAAAGCCTAAAACCCAAATCTGTTGCATAGCCAATATATTATTGGCTATACGCTTTAGCTTATTTTGAGAGCAATTTAGTATGTTTACTGTGCCCTGCTCTGCCTGCTGTCGGCGCTGTCGCCCATTGACGAGTACGCGCTTTTCGCTTTTCCCTGATGGGCGTTAATGGCGACTCCATTTTTCTGGCCACAATCAAATACACACTGCCAACGCCTGGTAACCACTTTTCTAATCTATTTTGCCACCAGCGGCCTTGGTTCATTTGTCCAAGCAAAGGGTGATAAATAAAACGTTCATCCTGCAGGATTTGATAACCTAATAAACCTAACCAATCTTTTACCCTCGCTGGCATAAAAAACTGACCACACCAAGGTAATTGAGTTTGATATTTAGGTAGAAGCTTACCCATAAAGGCGGTACTGACAGGGTTAAAACCACAAACAAAAATATAGCCGCCGGAAATCATTACTCGGTCAACTTCCCGTAATAAACGATATGGGTCATGTTCAAATTCCATTAAAAAACTCATCAGCACGGCATCCATGGTGCTTGTTTGCAGGGGCAAATGATGGGGATCGGCTTGAATTGATGCGCCTTGGGCATCATGAATAGAAAAATGCCGCGCAATATTGCAATGTAAACTAGACACTTGAGCGCTAAGCGCACCTAGCTTTAATAAATGGTAACCAAAAATCCTCGGCCACCAATCAGTTAACTTTTGTTCTAGGGCCAATTGAATCTCATCACCACAGGGTAACTCTTGCCATAATTGTGGTTTTTGATTTATCGACATTAAACTGATACTCCCTTAATTTCAAAAGCCCTAGGTTGAGTATAACGACTTATGGCTCTTTGTCGTTAGCATTTTACCCATAGTTGATATCATTTAAAAAAGGGACGAATAAAGTGTTAAATTTATTGTTAATTAGCGCGTTTACATAACCTTATTTAGTCACTTCAACCAGTTGTTTACTTTAAATGTAACAGTATACAAGCCTAGTTCAGCCCAAGCATATTCACTCTATTGGCCTTTTACATATAATCCGTTAACCTAGCGGTAAGATTTCACTTATGGATTTAATCATGCTTTCAGTCATCGGTATTTCAGCGTTTAATGACAACTACATTTGGCTTATACATCAAAAAAATAGCAATCAAGCCTATGTTGTTGACCCTGGCTGTGGCCAAAGTGTGCTCGATTACCTCAAGGGCTCCCCATTAGAGCTGGCGGGGATATTAATCACTCACCATCATGCAGATCACACTGGTGGCATTGCGCAAATACAACAGGCTTTTAATAATAAGCTCGAGGTTTATGGACCTGAAAGTGAAAATATTAGCGGTATTACGCATCCAATAAAAGGCGAGCCATTACTCAAACTCAAGGAGCTTGATACAAAGCTTAAAGTCATTAGTGTGCCGGGCCATACGTTAGGTCATATAGCTTACTTTTATCAACAGCCAGATAGTGTAAACTGTGAAGCGTTATTTTGCGGAGACACCCTATTTAGCGGCGGTTGTGGAAGATTGTTTGAAGGCACAGCCGAACAAATGGCAAACTCGTTAGCAAAACTCGCTGACTTGCCACCTCACACCCAAGTTTACTGCGCCCATGAATATACCGCGGCTAATCTTAAATTTGCGTTACAAGCAGAACCTAACAATAAAGCGTTGCAGCAATACAGTCAGTCAGTTACTTTATCTCGTAATAACAATATGGCTACAATTCCAACTACAATCGCAACAGAATTAGCCATAAATCCATTTTTAAGAAGTAACAGTAAAGAAATAAAACAAGTCATCGCTGCTAAGTTTCAAGTTGAAAAACCAACAGCACTACAGACGTTTACTTTACTCAGAGAGTGGAAAAATAACTTTTAAGCTATTGAGCGCGGCGACACTTGCTAAGTTAGCAAAGACATTAAAGCCATTTTACACTACAATGCCGCCTCAATTTTGACCAAACACATTTGGTAGACGCCTTTGATCTGCCAGCTTTGCAAGATTTAGGATTTTTTTTAGATGCATAAACCTTTATACCTTTTTGTTGGAAGCTTGGCATTTCTAACCGCATGCCAAACTGCCACTCCAACAAAAGTCGAGCCTTCACCGATTGTCGTTCCTCAGCCAATTAAGCCTGAAAAAGTTGTAGACGAAGTTGCAGCACCGGTTGAAATCACCGATGTTTGGCAACGGATCCGTTTGCAACTTACCATGCCAATTGATGATGTAAAACTGGTGAATAAATATCGAGACTGGTATTTAGCGAACCCAAGACATTTAGAAATTGTCTCTCAACGTGCAGAGCCGTATTTACATTATATTGTCGAAGAATTAGAAAAACGTAATCTGCCGATTGAACTAGCATTATTACCTATTGTTGAAAGCTCGTTTGACCCTTCAGCTTACTCTGCGAGTGCCGCTTCAGGTTTATGGCAATTAACTACGCCTATTTCTAATTACTTTGGTGTTAAAAGTGACTGGTGGTATGACGGCAGACGTGATGTTCCCGCATCCACCACTGCAGCACTGGACTTCTTAGAGTACTTATACGATAGGACCGGACAAAACTGGTTATATGCCATTGCGGCCTATAATACGGGTGAAGGCCGAGTAAATAATGCTGTTCGCCGTAATAAAGCCGCAGGTAAAAGCACTGAATTTTGGGCGCTATCATTACCCAGAGAAACTCAACGCTACGTACCGCAACTGATTGCATTATCAGATGTGGTTAAAAATGCTGACAAATATGGCATCAAACTAACTCCAATCAGTAATGAACCGCATATTGCTGTGGTTGATACCCAAAGCCAGATTGACCTTAAACTTGCGGCAGATTTAGCCAATATGCCAGTTAAAGAATTAAAAGCATTAAACCCAGGTTTAGATCGCTGGGCAACATCACCTGATGGCCCTAATACATTGGTGGTGCCATTTGATAAAGCGGCGCAGTTTGAACAAAAACTTGCAAACCTTGATCCTAAATCAAAATTGAACTGGCATAGATACCAAATTAAATCTGGCGATACCGTAAGCCATATTGCCAAGCGTTTTGATACTTCGGCTTCTTTTATTCGTTCAAGTAATGGCCTGAAAAATAATAATATTAGAGCCGGAAAGTACCTTATTATTCCAGTTCCTGCTGAAGGCGCAAACCTCACAACTGAACAGTTATTAGCACAAGCAAAACCAAGCTCAGTTAAGACTAAAACTTACACGGTTAAATCAGGCGATTCATTATGGGTCATTGCCAGAAAAAATGATGTCAGTGTTGATGATTTAATTCGCTGGAATCGTCTGCCTAAAAACGGCACTTTAAGCATTGGTAAACAATTAAAGATTGGCGCAGTATCAAGTAGCAAAAACAATGCAGAAAGAACCGTTAATTACAAAGTTCGCTCTGGGGATTCATTGGCTAGAATTGCCAGTAAATTCAACGTTTCAGTCAATGATTTGATCGAGTGGAATAGACTTCAAAACAGTAAGTATATTCAGCCAGGACAGATGTTAAGATTGATTGTGGATGTCACCAAGGTCAATGCGTAGTGAGTCTATAAGCTAACTTCTTAGCAATTTCGCAGTAAGTATTTCGCGACTTAAAACAAAAAACGGCAAGGTGATCCTTGCCGTTTTTTATTATATAGCGATTTTTAAACTTGATGTAATCAACTCATCTATACCAAGTTTAAAGCAGTACAAGATCCAAAGTCTTGGTTAACATGATCCCTTGGATATTTTTACTTATGATAAAAATAGCCGCTGACTAAGCCCAAGTGGGCTTAATCACATCATTAAAAACCTAATTTCTTAAATAACTTACCTTTGAGTTTATCGGTTTCATCTTTAAGTTTAGAATCTAATAAAGCACTGGTATCGATACCAAATTTAGGATCTTTCATGCTGCCGGTTATGGTAAGCGGAATGTCCACGCCAGCTAAGGCATCTTCACCACCCTGACCCGCTAATGAGCCCACCACTGACGTCGTTAGCTTATAGTCCACAGTTTCATTATCAATATTAGCACTGCCATTACCGCTAAGGCGAATGAGTGGCGACGCCATAGCTAAGTCTGGGTTAGTCGCAACAGCATTTTTCAAACTAAAACTACCGGTTAAACTAGTAAAATCAGTTTTAAGTTCTTCAGTATTTTTTGCAGATAAATCCCCTTTTAACTTATCTTGAGCACTACGGATCATTTGCGGGATATTCACTCCGTATAACGAGCCATCGGCAATTTCGAAATTACCCTGTGCCAGCAGGTTTTTCTTTAAGTTATCTGGAATTAAACTTTTACCAGAACCAGAAATTTTAAAATTTGCCGCACCTGAAATTAAATCAATATCCGCCGCATCTTTTAACAGCGGTCTAAATTGCACCCCCGTTAATGTTTCATCAAAGCGATAACTAGCTACTTTCTGACGACCATCAAGCTGGGCTGTCGCTTTAATGCTACCTTCATATAAATTCGCAGAAAACTGAGTTAAATCGGCGACGCCATCTTTGACCTTGGCTTTCATTACCCAGTTTTGAGTGAGTAGATTTGCGACCTTGATTGATTTAACCGACATGCCTAAGGTTAAATCAATGGTTTTTAATGCGGACAAATCAGGCTCTACAGCTGGCTTGCTCGCTGCAACTTGTTCAGTGTCTTTTGCTTTAGCTTCGGTCTCTGATGGCGGCAGTAATTTATCAACATCGATATCACCGACATCTAATTGCAGGTTAATTTTAGGGATTGTGGCGCCGTAATTGACTGAAACATCGCCAGTGGCGCTTATGTCCATCGCTGACAATTGTTTTATAGCAACATCTAATTTTTTAGCATCTAAAGCCACATTAATATCAGTAATCAGCTGGCTGCTAACACTTTTATTAGGGATAGCCTCACCGGTCACATCAGTATTAATGGTTAAATCAGCCATAATAACCTGAGTCAAATCTTCACTAATGGTCAATTGACCATTACCAGAACTTGCCAGCATCATATCAGGCATTTGTGCAGTAAATTCATAAGCAAAGTCTGCAGCGTTTCCTAATGAAAACTCACCAAGGGTTAAACTATTTAAACTAAATATTTGTTTGGTTTCTGCCGCTTCATCAATTACGTTGATGGTGGTATTGGTAATAGACACGCCGCCGATTTGTAAACTTTGCAATTCGAGTGTATTAGCTGATGATGCTGGTTCTGACGCGGTTGTGGTTTCAGGTGATGCAGCACCGCCCAAACCATCAAAGCTGGTTGAACCGTCTTTTTTAGTGACGATATTCATAGTCAAACCATCAAGGGATAATTGTGCAATTTCCACTTGTTGGCTTAAAAGCGGCATTAATGCCACACTGGCGACCGCTTGGTTTACTTCAACTAATGTACTTGGAGAAAAGTTCTCAGGGTTGGATAGTGAAATGCCACCGAGGTTAATCCCAAGTGTCGGGAAAAAGCTCCAACTTAAGTCTTGGCTAATGACAAAATCACGGCCAGTTTGCTTTTTAACGGCATCCACAATTTGTGGTTTAAAACTATTTGGATCAAAAAATACCGTTAAATAAATAACCAGCAATAAGATTACGCTAGCGACTATAGCTAATAGCCATTTAAGTGCCTTCATGTTTGCATCCTTGTAAGCAAATTGATTTTTAATGTAAAAATAAATTAATTCATCTAAGTTTAGCTTAATACTGCTAAATCTAAAGGTTTTTCAGTAACGGCTATGCCATTTTCATCGGCATAGATCATCATGGCAGGTTTTACTGAGACACCGGCAATCTCGATATTTATATTCACAAGGCCAACATCTTTTTTTTCTGTTTTAATGGGATTAGCACTTAGCGCCTGCACACCAATACCAATGGTCGACAATGTGCCCACATCTCTTACCGCACCAAAAATGATGATACCTTCCCATTCATTATTGGCCGCCGACTCCGCAATCATGTCACCTAGCAAAGCACGCCGACACACGCCGCCGCCATCGACCACTAACACTTTACCTTTACCAGCGGTTGCTAACGTTGACTTCACTTTAGAGTTATCTTCAAAACACTTAACCGTAACCACTTCACCATAAAATATCCGTTTGGCGCCGTAACTTTGCCAATTGGCGGGTATCAAGGTTAATTCAGAACCATAGTGGTCAAATAAATCAGGTAATAAATCTAGCATTTTGCACATCCTGTACTAAAGTAAATAAATTAATGTTTAATATAAACGTCATGCTCTATTGAAACAAATCATTAATCTGAATAAACTATCAATAATGCTCTGTTACTATTCATGGAAGATAGAGAGTACCCATGCTAAATAGCATTCATTTACTCATAATCCTAAGTAGTTATCCATATGACTGATATTAATTTACAAAATGTAATTAACGCCTTTGATGAATTAGATTTCGAAAATAGAACAACTAAAAGTCTTGAAAGTGCCCGCAACAAACTGCAAATGAAAACTTATCTTGACTCTCTTGATTACAGTTTACGTCGATTAAACATTTTAAATGAAGTCGTTTCAGAAATGGTTGAGCAAAAAAAATCAGCCTTAAAGAAGCAAGAGCAAGTTCAAACCTACAAATCTAAAGTCATACAACTGTCTAGAGAATATCGTATTTCTTACCAAGAAGTACTTGAAATCATGATTTCAATCAAACAAAAATAAATAGTCTAGAACCCAAATTAAATAGTAAAATCTTCATACTAAAAGACTCAAGTTCAACACAAATTGATACTCTAACTATTTTTATTGGCTGATTTAATTGTCCAATCTTATAATCGCATTACTTTATATCTTTTTAGGTTTACTTGGGGGTAAGCCTAAATTGTTTATAATCCGGCTATGTAAATAATTTATATTTTAAATCTACCCAAAACTAGCTTGCATAACCAAACCTACAAAAACCTTATCGCTATTCGAAGGTATATGTTCATTTTGATTTTTACTTTTCAAACAAAACCTCTTCACTGCGGGTTAAGTTGGTACTTGGCTTAGCAAGAACTGCCCTTTCCCCTCTGTGGTTGCTACTATTTGAATGATGCTTGATAAATATCGCCAATGAATCCTTTAATGTCATTTGGGATATCGTCCACTTGGTCTGCCTATCACGGTGCCACAATGGGTTGAAAAATAGCAATTTGAATTGAGAAAAGCCCCTTTAATTTTGAATTTCAAATGTATTAAAACCGTTTTAGCTAAACTGGATACACTCTATTTCTGCCGTGACCTTTTGCTAAATAAAGATGGGTATCTGCTTGTTTATATAATGCCTCAATTGTAGTGATTTCTTGGGTCATTTCAGCGACACCGATACTGACGCTTGTATCAATCAAAATGGTATTATAAAGGAAATCTTTACTCTCAATGATAATTCGTATTTTCTCAGCAATACGCTTGGCATCATTCATTGATGTATTGTTGAGTAAAATAGCGAATTCCTCACCACCAATTCGTGCGAAAATATCGCTTTCTCGCATACTAGCTTCTACGACTCTGGCGAGATGTATTAATACAAAATCACCTGCTTGATGGCCATAATTATCGTTCACTTTTTTAAAGTGATCGATATCAATCATTAACAGTGAAACGCTAGTTTGTTGTCTTGAAGCAATCGCCATTATCTTTTTGGCCATTTCAAAAAAATAGCGTCGATTATATATGTTAGTTAGATTATCCATGATTGATAATCTACGAAATTCTTCGGCGCTCTTTTCTACATCCTCGTGGGCTTTTATGCTAGATATACGACTATCTAACATTGATTTTGACAATAAAATGGTTGCAGGAATATAGCTAACAATAAACGCCAATAAAGCAAAATGTTGGTATTCACCAAAATAAAGCATAATAGCAATCTGCGGCGTTATCATTAAAATGAAAAACACCAAATAGGCTTTAAAGAAAGACGACATCGATAATGTTGCGGCTGTGACAATTCCGATAATTAGAATAAAACCGACAAACTCAAACGGTTGACGAGCATAAATTATTAGCATCACCGATGATGCCGTCCACATGCAGGCTTGAAATACATTTAGAGCGATAAAAATGACTTCATCATTAGCGAGTCTTTTTCTATCTTCTTTTTCTAAATGTTTTTCAAACATTTTTGCATTATAAATTCGGCATATTGCTAAGAGAATTTGTAAACAAAACCAAGTCATCAAAATGTTAAACGGAATGAGGATGTTAAATACTAAGGCGTAAGTAATAGAGACAATCAACATCGCAACCATGGCTCTGGGTGTTTGCTCGGCGACATTTTGTAAAAGTTTTGCAGGAACGTTAGACATACATATCCTAATTCAGCACAATTTGACCCTAGTAAACAACTCATTAATCGATTTTAATAGCTTGAGATAAACGAATATTTTATGAGGCTGCATACTTATTTTAACGTTCTTAAAAACACACAAATACAGTTAATTAGAGCATTATAGTAAATATAGGAAGCATCGTCTGAATTGTCTAGCAGACCATTGGAAATCATTAAATAAACATGTGCTAGGCGTTATTTAGCGCACGATTGAGACCTTGATTGAACAATTCATCAGCAAGAGAAAATGCCTAACTTTATGTCAGAATACCCCTTTAATTTACTCTCGAAGGCAAAGTAACTGTACCCCAGTTACAAAAACGCCTTTTTAGGTGGTTTTTACTGGGTTAGTACTCGCTTAATTTAAAGTCGCTAAACGTGGCAAAGTTAACTTGTTGACGGTTTTCCTAAAAAGCTTTTGCTGCCCAAATATCGCGTTTAATACCCTCAACTGGTCGAATAGCAAACTCAACGTCTTTAATAAGGCGTAAAAGCTGCATTAACTCACGACAGTCTTGAGTGATTCTAATAAGAAGACTGCCAGACTCAGATGGCGGACATATTAGACCTTGTTGAAAATAAACTTATTGCATTGTTATCACCTGTGCGTGCTATTTTATCGAATAAGTAAATAATACCTGCTGTTAACTCCACTAAAAACGCTATATTAATTATAATATTCTCAAATATGGATTGATAATATGCTCATACAAGACCTGCACATCATTCTCAAAGTAGCTGAATTTCGAAGTATTACTGCGGCTGCAAACAGCCTTGATATGCGTATGGCAACCGCTAGTGCTGCGGTCAAGCGTGTTGAAGCAGCATTAGGCGTTGAGCTATTTGTACGCACTACGCGCCAACTTAGGCTTTCCCCTGCTGGTGAGCGCTATTTACCTCAATGCGAACTGGCTGTGCAACTGTTAGACAATGCCCAGCAAAATGCTCAGGAAGATTTAGATGTACTAAAAGGTGAAATAAGAATTGCCCTATCATCTGATCTAGGCCGTAATGTGGTTACCCCGTGGTTGGATGATTTTTTGCTGCTTTATCCCGACGTGGCTTTACGCAGTAATATCACTGACAGTAATATTGATTTTTATCGTGACTCTGTTGATATGGCGCTGCGCTATGGTGAGCCAAGCGATGCCAGTATGTATGGTTTTCGAATTTGCAGTATTCCGCGAGTGCTATGCGCCACACAAAGCTATTTAGACAAAAATGGCGTCCCAACAACGCCAGATGAACTCATAAATCACAATGGGCTGTTTTACCAGTTACAGGATATTGTTCAGAACGAGTGGCGCTTTAGTCATCAAGACCAAAGCCATAAAGTAAAGCTTAAAGGTAATCGTGCATCTAATGACGGAGATTTGGTGCGGCGTTGGTGTGTGTCGGGACACGGGTTTGCGATTAAGTCATGTCTTGATATGGCGGATGATTTGCTAACAGGTCGTGTGGTAAACGTCATGCAGGAATATAAACCAACTGCGACTGAATTGTGGCTTGTGTGCCCCAGCCGTCAGTCTATTACCCCAACAGTGCGCTTATTACGTGATTATTTTAGAGAGAAAACCCAGCAGCTATTGTCTCAACTGGTTGAGCATGGCGTGTTAAACAAACAAGATATTAAATAACATACAATCACTATTAAGCTAATTCATTAAACTGAGTTGTTGAATCTCGCTCTTTTAATTCAAAGTCTAAAACATGGCGTAAATTTGATAGGCTATCTGAAGTCACTTGATTCATTTGGCCAGAAGTCAGTAATGTGATAGCTGTTTCAGCCATCGCATTGATAGGTTGTTTCACTGTTGTGATATGTGGCCAAATCGTAGTAGCAAGCGGGGTATCATCATAACCGGCAACGCTTAAGTCTTTGGGTACATTTAAGCCTAAGGAATTGGCAACCGAAACAACTGCTGCAGCCATATCATCATTACTAGCAAATATCGCGCTTGGTCTATTTTCTCTATCTAATAGAGCCTTAGCAGCTCCTAATGCAGACTTATAGCTGAACATACCTTGCTCAATAAACTCTGGCGGAATGTTTAACTGTTTAGATCGCATTGCATCTAAAAATCCTTGATAACGAAGACGACTGGCACCAACGTCTGGGTGCCCTATAATAAAGCCAATGTCTTTATGGCCTTTATTGACTAACAAATTGGTCATATCATAAGCCGCTTGATAATCGTCCATACAAACAAAAGCAGATAAGGTTAACTCCACATCTGGTGATACTCGTACAAAAGGAATATTTAATACAGTAAGCTCTTTGAGAATCTCAATATTGTTACAAAAAGGCGGTAATAGAATAACGCCATCAACTCGTGTTTCTTCAACTAAATCACGTGTGATTTTTAACTTTTCTTCTTGGGTGCCTTCACACTCATCTACCACTAAATGATAACCTTGCTGGCGGCAACTTTTTAAAGCCGACATCATGAACTGACTAACATAACCACCTTCACTTGGGTTTTCGTAAAGTAAGCCAATTAAATAAGATTTAGAACTCGCTAAACGCCTAGCTGAAATATTGGGGCGATAGTTTAGTTGATCTGCCGCTTGCTGGACTTTCGCTCGTGTTTTGTCACTGACTTTTTCGTCCTTGTTTAACACCCTAGAAACGGTCATTTTCGACACACCAGCCATTAAAGCAACATCTTGAATAGTGATTTTAGTGCTTGATTTACTCTTATTAATTGGACTCATTAGGAAACTCATTTAAAAATAAGATAAATGTTACAAAGTTCGTAGTAACAATAATACCCTCAGAATAACAGATAAATTACTGATACTATAATCACTTATTCTTATTCATGCGTATTGTGGCAAAATCTATAATTATCACATTAAAACAGTCAATAAGGATCATCGAACCATCGTTATTAGCGACTAAAGCTGGTTATTACTCACACAATAAATTTATCGTGTTATCGATAACCTACATTTGATAATAATGTCTATAAATTATTACTATAAGCTTTTTAGCATCCAAACATCACAGCCACCGTGAATGGTACCAACAAGGGGCTTATCTAAATGTTGAAAGCCCATCTTTTCATAGAGTGTAATTGCCGCTGTCATTGAATTTAACGTATCGAGATAACATTGTTCAAAACCGTTTGCTTTTGCAAATGTAAGACATTGCTCAGTTAAGCGCTTACCTAAACCAAGCCCTCTCGTTTCAGGTAATAGAAATAATTTTCTTAACTCACAAATCTTGTTATCACCGTTGAACTTTGCAATACCTGCACCGCCTACCACTTGATTATCAATGCATGCTACTAAATAAATACTCTTATTTTTTGAGCAATAAAACCGGCTCATTTGTAGTACTTCGGGATCAGAAGGGCCAAACCCCTCGCCTATGGCACCAAATTCTTTACCTACTGATTTAATGATGGCTGCCACTTGTTGATCTTGCTGTGAAATTATTGGTTCAATTACAATTTTCATAAACTTTTTATGTTACTTAACAGGCCGGTATTTAAACTAGATTATCAAATAAATCCGCAATAAAAGACATTACATTTGTTCAGGCGTAAATCTTTGCTCTAATTGCCTCTATATGCTTCTGAAATATATGTGAATTTTCTAATGTTATGGTAGGTTAACAGAGTTTCCCCTCAAATATGGCCGCAGCAACGGCCTTCTATTTCATGATTGAAGCCTATTGTTTTTCGTTTATCGTTTATCGTTTATCGTCGAACTGTGCCATTTTTTCATCAGGCTGATATAGGTAATGCAACATGCGAAGTGCAATAAGCATGAGAGAGATTGTTTGTCAGTCTATTAGATAAACCGCTGAAGCTGAGCATGTATCGCCACAGTCAATCGTGTTATTACATAATAATATAGGTGGGTGTTCTATAAGCAGGATAACTGACATGGACTTTCTGATTAATCTATTTCTTGATTAGAAAGAAATACACAACATGAGACAAGTAAATTAAACACGAACTAACAAATATTGCTTAGGCAGCAACGACATGCCTAGATTTCTTTAGGGGATTTAAGCGATTGTGCATAACTTTAATGGTATCAAATTGCTGTAATACTTTAGATTCTGTTAAAGGGCACTCACTTGATAACACCATCACTAACGCTGCCTGCAAGCTGTTTTCAACCACTAGAACTAAAACAGAGGTTCCATTGGCATTTAACGAAAATAACTTACCTACTTCGCAATAAACACATTCTTGACTGATTTCAAAAAACCAAGATTTTGGCATTTGTGGTTTGATCATAAAATGCGCTGCGGTGGCATTCAGCGCTGTTTGTACGACTGCAGCATCGGACATTTTTAACGCTTTAGGCAGACTTTCAAGTAGGTTTATATAGAATTTAGCATGATCCACACTAAATTCTGACGTCATTAATGCATCAGGGATAAGAGATTTGGTTTTATATGGGGTTAAGAACTCCATTTCGGAACCTAATGAAATACTTAATTGCTTAAAAGTTTCATTATATTCCCACTGCCAGTCCTTATTTGGCATTAATAACATTTTTAAATACCTACTTTAACAATACAATCTGATAATAGTTTATATTTCAGACAATATCAAAATATTATTTAAAAAC
>NZ_JBFRKH010000105.1:0-1094 GCF_041469265.1 Shewanella sp. 10N.286.51.B2 | reverse complement strand
CCAAACTGACCTTGTAGTGAGGTGGCTTGGAATTGATTTTGACCGTTATCCACATCAGTAACAGTGAGGGCGCCGTCGACGCGAAGCTGCCCACTATGCACGCCTTTATCTTCAGTTAAACTGGCGGTTGAGGTACCCGCAATCACCGCTTTATCATCTGTGCCGTTAATGGTGACAGTGATTTTTTGTTCAGTGCCGTCAACCGAGTGAACTAACACTGTATCGGTAAGTGACTCACCCGTTTTCAGACTTTGAATAGCATTTTGACTGTTATCAGCGGTGTAAGTCCAGTGACCTAACTCATTGATTGATAGAGTACCAAACTGACCTTGTAATGAGGTGGCTTGAAATTGATTTTGACCGTTATCCACATCAGTAACAGTGAGGGCGCCATCGACGCGGAGTTGTCCACCGTGAACATCTTTATCTTCGGTTAATTGTGCGGTACTTGTACCACCAATAACGGCTTTATCATCAGTACCGTTAATGGTCACAGTGATTTTTTGCTCAGTGCCGTCAACGCTATGAACTAACACTGTATCGGTAACTGACTCACCGGTTTTAAGGCCTTGAATGTTCGGCTGCGAGTTATCGGCGGTATAGGTCCAGTGACCTAATTCATTGATTGATAGAGTGCCGAATTGACCTTGTAGTGAGGTGGCTTGGAATTGATTTTGACCATTATCCACATCAGTAACAGTGAGGGTACCATCTACTCGAAGCTGCCCTTGATGAACATCTTTATCTTCAGTTAATTGTGCTGTTGAAGTACCCGCAATCACCGCTTTGTCGTCAGTACCATTGATGGTGACAGTGATTTTTTGTTCAGTGCCATCAACACTGTGAACGATTAAGGTGTCAGTAACTGACTCACCTGTTTTAAGGCCTTGAATCGCTGTCTGAGAATTGTCAGCTGTGTAGGTCCAGTGACCTAACTCATTGATTGATAGAGTACCAAACTGACCTTGTAGGCTTTCAGCGTTGAACTGCGCTTGATTGTTGTCTACATCTGTTACGGTTAACGTCCCGTCAACGCGGAGTTGTCCACCGTGAACATCTTTATCTTCGGTTAACTGTGCGGTACTTGTTCCTGC
>NZ_JBFRKH010000104.1:0-12643 GCF_041469265.1 Shewanella sp. 10N.286.51.B2 | reverse complement strand
CAAAATTAGTTACAGCCTCCAACTGTATAAACAACAGCCTTCACCTGTGTTATTCACATCGATAAAATACAAACAATAAAAAAGCCATCACAATAATGGATGGCTTGTCGCTACTAGCTCACTATGTGTAAACTAGTAGATTACAAAGTGACGATTCTACTTTTGTGCGTCTAAGTAACGCTCGGCATCTAACGCAGCCATACAACCTGATCCTGCTGAAGTAATAGCTTGACGATAATGTTGATCCATTACGTCACCACAAGCATAAATGCCTTCAACACTTGTCTGAGTTGCGTTACCTTGAAGGCCACTGTTGACGGTAATGTAACCGTAGTTCATATCAAGTTGACCGTCAAAAATACCGGTGTTTGGGCTATGACCAATCGCAATGAAAACGCCAGCAACCTCTAAATCTGAAATTGACTCATCTTTAGTGCTTTTCATTTTAAGACCGGTAACACCCATGTTGTCACCGACGACTTCATCAAGAGTTTGATCTAAGTGTAGGATGATATTGCCATTAGCAACTTTATCCATCAGACGGTTGATCAGGATCTTTTCTGATCGGAAAGAATCACGACGGTGGATTAAATGCACCTCAGAAGCAATATTACTTAAATAAAGCGCTTCTTCAACAGCAGTGTTACCACCACCAACTACAGCCACTTTTTGGTTACGATAAAAGAAACCATCACAGGTAGCACAGGCTGATACACCACGGCCCATAAATGCTTCTTCAGATGGAAGGCCTAAATATTTGGCAGATGCACCAGTTGCAATGATTAATGCGTCACAAGTAAACTCACCATTGTCTCCTTTTAATCGGTAAGGGCGCTGGCTAAAATCAACTTCATTAATATGATCAAAGATAATTTCAGTATCAAACTTTTCAGCATGTTCTTGCATTCTTGCCATTAATGCTGGACCGGTTAAGCCATTAGCATCGCCTGGCCAGTTTTCAACTTCAGTAGTCGTAGTCAGTTGACCACCTTGTTGCATCCCAGTGATCATGACAGGCTTCAAATTTGCACGTGCTGCGTAAACTGCAGCAGTATAACCAGCAGGGCCAGAACCTAAAATTAACAGGTTAATATGACGAGCTTGACTCATTTTTTTATTTCTCCATTACATGCTTTAAGCAATTTGCATGGATTGTAGGGAATTTACAGGGTGGGGTAAAGTAGCGATTGCTCCAAGATATAGATTGAGGCAATCGATACCGTACACAAAAGACACCAAGGACTTATCGCATTAGACTTTTACATGCTAATAACTAATATGACAACTTGGTAAGCCATTCTTTTCTAGATAGTTTTGGTGGTATTCTTCCGCCGGATGAAAGGTTTGAACCGGTACAATTTCAGTTACAATTTGTCGTAATCCCCATTTACCACTTTGAATTAGCAACAATTTAGATTGCTCTGCTAATAATTTTTGTTCTTGGCTGTGGAAAAAAATAGTGCTTCGATATTGGCTGCCAATATCACCACCTTGCATATTTAGAGTGGTTGGATTGTGGTTTTGCCAAAAAACGGTCAACAACTCTTCATAGCTAACGATATGTTCGTCAAACTCAACCTGTACCACTTCTGCATGGCCCGTTACGCCCGCTTTCACTTGCTCGTAGGTCTGAAATTTGTCATTTCCCCCCATATAACCGCATTGTGCTGCAACTACACCATTTATTTGTTTAAAAAAATATTCAACGCCCCAAAAACAGCCTGCACCAAAAGTTGCTATAGTCATACGATACCCGTAAAGAAGTCTAGATGGCTAAAAGTATATTTATTCTAATAAATAATGCAAGCAAAGATTTACACTCTGTTAAATGTTACTTAACGTTAGCTTCCCCTAAATGTGATAGAATCCGACTACCGTTTGAAACCATTCAATATTTAAAGCCGCATCAAGGAGTCAGCGTGTTTCAACAATTAATGGATGACAAAGATTTTTTAGCATTTACGTTAACTAACATTAATAACAAGGTGCCAGAACAGCGCTTTGAATTGTCAAATAAAACAACAGTTACGATTTTAGATAACGGGATTATTTGTTTTAATCCAGCTCAAGGGTCGACTAAAGACATTGTTTTATCTTGTGCCATACATGGTAACGAAACAGCACCTATTGAAATCTGTAACGAACTCATAAATAATTTATTAAAAGAAACAATCGTTACAAAACAAAGAGTCCTGTTTATAATTGGCAATCCAGATTCCATACTCAGCCAAACACGCTTTGTAGAAGAGAATATGAATCGTTTGTTCAGTGGGGCACATTCTTCCGGTTTAGGTTTATCAAATAAAGAAAGAGTTAGAGCAAAAAAATTAGAGGAATATGTAGCTAATTTTTATCTTCAAAATAATAGCTCACAACGAATACATTACGACTTACACACCGCGATAAAGCCGTCTAAACATGAGAAATTTGCGATTTATCCTTACAGGCCTGGACGTAGCTTTAGTGCTGATCAAATTATGTTTTTAGCGGGTTGTGATGTTGACACCATTTTATTCCATCATGAACCTACCACTACTTTTAGCTATTATTCATCAGAACAATTCAAAGCCGATGCATTTACAGTCGAACTGGGTAAAGTGATGCCTTTTGGCGAGAATGATATGTTAAAATTTGCCAATACTAAAAAGATGCTTTTGCAGTTGATAACTCAACAACAAGTTGAACTAGCTCCTTTTGATAAAGACAAACTTCACTTATATAAAGTGTCTCGTTCCATTAACAAGCAGTTTGATGATTTCAAATTCACCTTTGATAAGACAACGGTAAATTTTTCTGGGTTCAAGCAAAATCATGTATTAGCAACGGAAGGTGACACTGAGATTAAGGTCATTTATCCATACGAAGCTATCGTTTTTCCTAATGAAAATGTACCTGTGGGCCAACGTACAGTATTATGTTTAGTGCCAGCACCTAATGAAGACATTCAATAAGTTGTAAAGCTAAATATACATTATATATGACAGGATATTCACTAAGTGGAATGAACATTAGTTGATAGTAAGTTTACGTTAACGTAATGTTCGTTCGCATATAATAAATTACGCTTTATTTTTAAGGCTACAAATAACAAGAGCACAATATGAGCAACGCAACACTGACTAATGAAACAGTGCATCGTGTCAGCTTCTTAGACAAAGCTTCATTGCACATTCCTATTTTAAAAATTCTACAAGCTGATGGCACAACTTACGAAAATGCCGTCATGCCCGTTATTGATAAAGCCTTGGCTGAACGTATACATGATACTTGTGTTTTTACCCGAGTATTAGATGAACGTATGTTAAGTGCTCAAAGGCAAGGTCGTATTAGTTTTTATATGACTTGTACTGGCGAAGAAGCCTCTATCATTGGCAGTACTGCTGCACTTGATGACGGTGATGTCATATTGGCGCAATACCGAGAGCATGCATCACTTAGATATCGTGGTTTTACCACTGAACAATTTATGAATCAAATGTTCAGTAATGAAAAAGATTTAGGTAAAGGCAGACAGATGCCAATTCATTACGGTAGTAAAGAATTAAATTACCAGACAATTTCATCACCACTAGCGACTCAAATACCACAAGCTACCGGTGTTGCACATGCTTTTAAATTACAAGGCAAACGTAACGTTGCTATTTGTTATTTTGGCGAAGGTGCAGCATCAGAAGGTGACTTTCACGCAGGCCTAAATATGGCTGCAGTTTTAAAGTCACCAACGATCTTTTTCTGTCGTAACAATGGTTACGCGATTTCAACGCCAACTGAAGAGCAATTTGCAGGTAATGGCATTGCCAGTCGTGGTGTTGGTTATGGTATGCACACTATTCGTGTTGATGGTAACGATATGCTTGCGGTACTCGCAGCAACTCAACAAGCTCGAGCTCATGCGTTAGAACATAATGCGCCAGTACTCATCGAAGCGATGACGTACCGTTTAGGTGCACATTCATCTTCAGATGACCCATCGGGTTATCGTTCAAAAGAAGAAGAAGCTAAGTGGGAGCAACATGATCCTGTTAAGCGCTTTAAACTTTGGATGATCAATAAAGATTGGTTAAACGAAAAAGATGATGCTGCAGCTTATGAACAATACCGAGAAGAAGTACTTAATGCCGTTAAAGTGGCAGAAAAAGTGGCTTTACCGCATATCGACTTGTTAATCACAGATGTATTAGATAAACCAACACCTGCTTTAGAGAAACAATTAGCTGATTTAAAACAACATATTAAAAAATATCCTAAGTCGTATCCTAAAAGTGCAGGGAGAATTTAATCGTGGCTGAAATGAACATGTTACACGCCATTAATGATGCGTTATCAATTGCGATGACCGCGGATGAAAGAATGGTGGTATTTGGTGAAGATGTTGGACACTTTGGTGGTGTTTTTCGAGCGACATCTGGACTACAAGAAAAATTCGGCCGTGATCGTTGTTTCAATACACCGTTAACCGAGCAGGGTATTGCTGGCTTTGCTAATGGCTTAGCCTCAAATGGCATGACTGCTGTGGCAGAGATCCAATTCGCTGATTATATCTTCCCTGCATTTGACCAAATCGTTAATGAATCAGCAAAATTCAGATATCGCAGTGGTAATCAATTTGATGTTGGCGGACTGACTTTTAGAACTCCTTATGGTGGCGGTATTGCAGGCGGCCATTATCACTCGCAATCTCCAGAAGCGTACTTTACCCAAACGCCTGGTTTAAAAGTTGTCATTCCACGTAACCCAGAGCAAGCAAAAGGGCTGTTACTTGCTTCTATACGTGACCCTAATCCAATTATTTTCTTTGAGCCTAAGCGTCTTTATCGTGCTTCAGTTGGCGAAGTGCCCGCTGGCGATTATGAAATCGAGCTAGGTAAAGCAGAAGTGGTTAAATCAGGAACTGATATCACATTACTAGGTTGGGGCGCGCAAATGGAGATCCTTGAAAAAGCAGCGCTTATGGCTGAAAAAGAGGGTATTTCATCTGAAATTATCGATTTGCGCACTCTGGCACCATGGGACATAGAAACCGTTGCTGCTTCAGTTAAGAAAACGGGTCGGTTATTAATAAACCATGAAGCGCCGTTAACAGGTGGCTTTGCTGGTGAAATTGCAGCAACAATTCAGCAGGAATGTTTCTTAAGCCTTGAATCACCCATTAGCCGAGTATGTGGTTTAGATACACCATACCCGCTTATTCTTGAAAAAGAATACATGCCAGATGAGCTTAAAACATTCGAAGCCATTAAAGCATCAGTTAATTTCTAGGAGCAAGATATGATTAAAGATTTTATTTTGCCGGATATTGGTGAAGGTGTTGTTGAATGTGAGCTTGTCGATTGGATGGTTAAAGAAGGCGACTTAGTCGTTGAAGATCAACCCATCGCTGATGTCATGACCGATAAAGCTTTAGTGCAAATTCCTGCACCACATGGTGGCGTAATTACTAAGCTGTATTATGCCAAAGGCGATATTGCTAAAGTACATGCACCACTTTATGCCGTAGATATGGATGCAACTGCTGCCGAACCTTTTGTCATTTCGACAGCGGCGGAAGTAAAAAATGATTCAAGCCATACACCTAGCAATGCCTCGATTCAAAATACGCCACAAGCCCCTGTTACAGGTAAAGCGATTGAAGAGTTTTTATTGCCAGATATTGGTGAAGGTATTGTAGAGTGTGAACTGGTTGAGTGGTTAGTCGAAGAAGGCGATAGCGTGGTTGAAGATCAACCTATTGCTGATGTGATGACAGACAAAGCTTTGGTTCAAATTCCAGCAATAAAAAATGGCACTATTGTTAAACTTCATTATCGAAAAGGCCAGCTTGCAAAAGTACATGAACCTTTATTTGCCATCGAAGTTGAATCTACCTCAGTAGCAAATACCCTTGTAGATGATGCTCCAGCAACCCAAGTGGCTTTAGATGTTTCACCTGAGCCTGTTATACAAGGCAAAGCATTAGCCAGTCCTGCAGTGCGACGTTTAGCCCGCAGCTTAGATATCAATATTGCTGATGTGAAAGGAACAGGCAAAAGTGGCCGTGTCTATAAAGAAGATATTGAAAGCCACTTAACTGCAGCGACGCCTAAATCTACGACAGTTTCTACTCCTGTGGTCAATAACCAAGCCCCAGCAGTTACGCCAGCGACGACCGTGTCAAGCGCTACTGATAAAGTCGAACCTATCAAAGGTGTTAAAGCGGTTATGGCGAAAATGATGGTGGAGTCTGTTTCGACCATTCCGCATTTTACCTATTGTGAAGAGTTTGACTTAACAGATCTAGTTGCCTTGCGCGCCGAAATGAAGCAACGCTACTCTACTGATGAAGTTAAGCTAACAATGATGCCATTTTTCATGAAAGCAATGTCGTTAGCCATCAATGAATTCCCTGTGCTGAATAGCCAGGTCAATTCCGAGTGTACTGAGCTGACGTATAAAGCTTCTCATAACATAGGTATGGCTGTTGATTCAAAAGTTGGTTTGTTAGTACCTAATGTAAAAGACGTGCAAAACAAATCTATTCTAGAAGTTGCTGCTGAAATTACTCGTTTAACCACTGCTGCTCGTAGTGGCCGCGTTTCACCTGCAGATCTTAAAGGTGGCACGATTTCTATTTCTAATATTGGTGCACTCGGTGGCACAGTGGCAACGCCAATCATCAATAAACCTGAAGTAGCCATTGTAGCGTTAGGTAAACTGCAAACTCTACCGCGCTTTAATGAAAACGGTGAAGTTGAAGCGCGTAAAATAATGCAAGTTAGTTGGTCTGGCGATCATCGCATAATTGATGGTGGCACCATTGCCCGTTTTTGTAATTTATGGAAGCTCTATCTGGAACAACCTCAAGAGATGTTATTAGCCATGCGCTAATTCCTTCACCTTCAAAATAGGTTACCCAGTTACACGAAAGGACGCGAAAGCGTCCTTTAATTTTATGGGCCGATTTTGTATAATACTCAAACGTTGTAACTTCTCGGAATCAAAATGATCACTTCGGCACCGAATATCGCTTCAATCGAATATCCTTTTCCCGCAAAACCCGCTGTATTAAATGAAGCCGAAAAGGCTGATTATAAACAAAAAATTAAACAGCTTTTAAAAGAACAAAATGCGGTTCTTGTTGCACATTACTATACTGATCCTGAAATTCAAGCCTTAGCAGAAGAGACAGGTGGATGCGTATCTGATTCTTTAGAAATGGCACGCTTTGGTCGTGATCATCCTGCTAAAACGTTAATTGTTGCTGGCGTTAAATTTATGGGCGAAACGGCTAAAATTCTTAGCCCTGAAAAAACCATTCTAATGCCTACTTTAGATGCCACCTGTTCACTTGATATTGGTTGTCCTATTGAGCAGTTTTCGGCATTTTGCGATGCTCATCCAGATCATACCGTTGTGGTCTACGCTAACACCTCTGCCGCTGTTAAAGCGCGTGCAGATTGGGTTGTTACATCAAGTATCGCCCTTGAAATCGTTGAACACTTAGATAGTGAAGGCAAGAAAATCATCTGGGGCCCAGATAGACATTTAGGCAGTTATATCGCTAAAGAAACTGGCGCCGATATGCTGATGTGGCAAGGTGATTGTATTGTTCATGACGAATTTAAAGCAAAAGCCTTACGTGAATTAAAAATACAATATCCAGATGCTGCTGTGCTAGTTCACCCAGAATCACCAGCAAATGTGGTAGCGTTAGCTGATGCTGTAGGTTCAACTAGTCAGTTAATTAAAGCTGCACAAACTATGGACAATCAGCAATTCATTGTAGCAACCGATCGCGGCATTTTTTATAAAATGCAACAAGCTGCACCGGGTAAGACACTTATTGAAGCGCCAACAGGCGGTAATGGCGCCACTTGTAAAAGCTGTGCCCATTGTCCTTGGATGGCTATGAATGGTCTTCAATCGATTGAAGCATCGCTCAGTAGTGTCGATAAAACAACCCATGAAGTGTTTGTTGATGACGCTTTACGTGATGATGCGTTAGTGCCACTTAATAGAATGCTAAATTTTGCTCAAACCCTTAATATGAAAGTAAAAGGCAACGCCTAATTAAGTTTGTAAGATTTAGCTTAGTATTACTAAGCTAAATGACAGACAATAAAAAGCCCTGCAATTGCAGGGCTTTTTCATATTAGTCAAATGACTGCTATGAATTATTTAGCTGTCATTAATGCAACAGTATTATCTAACATGCGGTTACTGAAACCCCATTCGTTATCATACCAAGCCATTACTTTGACAAGTCGACCATTAACACGTGTTTGAGTCGCGTCAAAGTTAGAAGAAAATGCATTATGGTTGAAGTCGATAGAGACTAAAGGTTCAACATTAATAGCAAGCGCTTCATTCAACGGTGAAGTTTTTGCTGCATCTGCCACTATCTGGTTAATTTCTTCAACTGTGGTGTCACGAGACGCTTGGAAAGTGAGATCTACAAGAGATACGTTGACTGTCGGTACACGTACAGCTAAACCGTCAAACTTACCTTGAAGCTCAGGAACCACTAAACCTACAGCAGCAGCTGCCCCAGTTTGAGTTGGGATCATAGACATTGCTGCTGCACGAGCACGACGTAAATCAGTGTGGTAAACATCTGATAAGCGTTGATCATTGGTGTAAGCATGAATAGTAGTCATTAAACCTGATTCAATACCAACAGAGTCATTCAACGGTTTCGCAAAAGGCGCTAAACAGTTGGTTGTACATGAAGCATTTGAAATCACAGTCATGTCAGCAGTTAGTACGTCATTGTTTACGCCATAAACAACTGTAGCGTCAACATTTTTACCTGGTGCTGAAATAATAACTTTCTTCGCGCCCGCTGTTAAATGTGGCTGTACCGCTTCTTTAGAAGTGAAAATACCAGTACATTCATACACAACATCAACATTCAACTCTGCCCAAGGCAATTTAGAAGGGTCACGTTCTTGGAAAGTTAGGATTTTATCGCCATTAACGTAGATGGCTTCATCATCATGATCAACTTTAGCATTAAAACGACCATGAACTGAATCATACTTGGTAAGGTGAGCATTAATTGAAGCATCACCTAAATCGTTGAGTGCAACGATTTCAATTGGGTAATCCTTTTCGCTTTCATAAAGCGCACGTAAAACATTTCTACCGATACGGCCATAGCCGTTAATTGCTACACGGATAGTCATTGCATATCCCTCAAGTGATTATAAAATCTGTTTCGTAAATCATATGGTAGTAAAATTACCAAATTAACGATTTTCGTCAAGTAAAAAAGCCGAAAAATGGCAATTTAAGCGTCAAATGTCTGTATTTTATTTACAGAATTCAATATATCACACACTTTTTGTGTTTTTTTGTAAGTCGTCAACAAATAAGTGAAAAATATAATGTGTTCATTGTAGTTAATAACGCGCTAGTTTTTTAATCAATTCGCGTTTTAAATTGGCTGATATCGAATTGACCTAGGGAAAGTTGATTAACTAACATTTGCGCATCGAGGTCTAATTGGGCTGCCAAGGTTTTATTATTGCCAATTAAGGCTAAAAGCCTCTGCTCAGAAGCCACATAATCACTCATCAACAAATTGACTTTGGTAAACAAGTATTCATTTTGTGAATTTTGTTCACGTCGATAAATGCTCGCTAAACCTAAAAGCCAGTCTGGATCCAAAGTTTCTGCGTTTGAGTTAGCTAAAAGTGATAAATACAGTGCTTTTGATTGGCTGGTATTTATTTTTAAATAATAACTGGCAATGTGGGACAACATGAAAACTTCATTAACTTCACCAGATTGTTCTGCGGCGATGACAGCATCTCGTGAATCACCATCATTAAAAGTGGTCCAGCGGTAGTAAGCCAAATAAAGATCTGGGTTATCTTGAGTAGATTCTCTTAATTGGGCTAAGTTTTGGGTACTAATAGCATAAGCACGTTCTCGATCTTCAGTACGGTGAGTATTAATAACATGTTTAACCCCGGCAGCAAGTTCGATGCATTTACTATAAGACTCAAGCTTGATGAGTTGCTCATAGAGTAACTTTCCTGAAGGGGTTTCTATCTGCTTTAATTGGTAACGACTGCGAATTAAGTCGCCTTTTTCTACTAAACACCAACTATCTTGGTGTAAATCGGCACAAAGTTCAGGATTTTTTTTACATATGGCGGCACTATTTCGACCAACATCACAACCGAAAAGGCCGAATAATGCAGCGAATAAAGAAAATGATGTAATTATTACTAAACTTTTGTTCAAAACTGGCTCCGCATGGTGATTTTTTCTAATAAAATTACAGGTTTAGTAAAAATTTCTTACTGGTGAAATGCGTCAAATTTCATTACAATGACGGCGACTAATAAGGGATAACCCTACAATAATCTGATTATTGGTCTTTTCTTTCTGTTACTCAATTCTTTCTGCGACAAAGCCGAAATATGAGATAAAGGATCTTTTTAATGAGCGCTGATAAACACCTACAAAGTTGGCAAGAACGTTTCGAAATGGCTGAGGCTATGCAGCCTTTACTTGGGAAATTATACCGTAATCAAGGCGTTGAAGTCTTAATTTTTGGTAAACCACTTTTAAACGCATCAACAATAGAAATTATTAAAGCGCATCGCTTAGTTCGTCGTCACATTGGCGATAAGTTACGTTTACGCGAAAGTTTCCCATTTGTAGAAGCGTTAAGTAAGTTGTCAGTTAAGCATTGTAAAGTCGATATTGGCAAGCTTGCCATTAATTACTGGCGTGAACACTCTGATGCATCACAAATTCAATCTTATATGACTCACGCTTTAGAAGCGGGCATAAATTTTGGAGATGATGTTGCCGCTAAAGATGTCGTGCTATACGGTTTTGGTCGAATAGGGCGGTTATTAGCACGCCTGATGATCGAAAAAACCGGTCAAAGCAACAAATTATGTCTTCGTGCTATTGTACTTCGTGGTGGCAAGAAAGGCGATTTGGAAAAACGCGCCAGCTTATTACGTCGTGATTCGGTGCATGGTTCTTTCAATGGCTCAGTTGAAGTTGATGAAGAGAACAACGCATTAATCGCCAATGGTACTTACATTCAAATAATCTATGCTAATTCACCTGATGAAGTCGATTATACCCAATACGGTATAAATGATGCATTGGTTGTTGATAATACCGGTATTTGGAAAGATGAAGCTGGCCTTGGTTTGCACCTTAAGAGTAAAGGTGCCAGTAAGGTTCTGTTAACGGCACCAGCTAAAGGCGCCATTAAAAATGTTGTTTATGGTGTCAATGAAAATGACATTTTACCAGAAGACATCATTGTTTCTGCTGCTAGTTGTACTACTAATGCTATTACACCGGTTCTAAAAGCGGTTAATGATAAGTACGGTATTGAAAATGGCCATGTAGAAACTATTCACTCTTATACGAACGATCAAAACTTGATTGATAACTATCACAGTGCTGATCGCCGTGGCCGTAGTGCGCCATTAAACATGGTTATTACTGAAACTGGTGCTGCTAAAGCCGTATCTAAAGCGTTACCTGTGCTAGAAGGTAAGCTTACAGGCAATGCGATACGTGTACCTACACCTAATGTGTCAATGGCTATCATTAGTGTTAATTTAAACGGTGAAACAAACCGTGACGAATTAAATGAATACCTCAAAGATGTGGCATTAACTTCAGAGCTGCGTAATCAAATTGATTTTACTGAATCTACTGAGATTGTTTCTAGTGATTTAGTGGGCTCGCGTTATGCAGGCGTTGTTGACTCTCAAGCAACAATTGCAGAAGGTAAACGTGCAATTTTGTATGTTTGGTATGACAATGAATTTGGTTATAGCTGTCAGGTAGTGGGCGTTATGCAAAAAATGCTGGGTATTACGACTTTGTCTTTACCGAGCGCATAAACAGAACCTAATTAATGCCTAAGCGCAATTCACCTATTAAAAGCACTTCTTTGAAGTGCTTTTTTATTAGCAAACCATTATCACATTGCAGTTTTTGAATATTCTCAGCTGAAATAGCCCAGTCTTTTCAAATTAAGATTTTTCATACTGAATAGCTTTTAACCAAGTTCAGTTAATATTTATTCGATGCGTTTATTTATGCGACAAACGCACTAAAAACAACGAAAAAACTATAAAACTTCATTGACAGAATTGCTTAAAACAGTAAAAATGCATCCCGAAGTCAACGACAACACCTTGTTATTGATTCTGTAAAGCGACATTAGCTCAGTTGGTAGAGCGATACCTTGCCAAGGTATAGGTCATCGGTTCGAACCCGATATGTCGCTCCAATTCATTAAATGAATTACGGCGCGATGGCAGAATGGCTATGCTGCGGATTGCAAATCCGTCGACCTCGGTTCGACTCCGGGTCGCGCCTCCACAATTTTGTTTAGTTGTTAAGTTAACAATTAAATGACACTTTTGCCCGAGTGGTGGAATCGGTAGACACAAGGGATTTAAAATCCCTCGCTTAATAGGCGTGCCAGTTCAAGTCTGGCCTCGGGTACCATTATTCTTAGTCTTTGCTTAGCAATGATGAGAACTTACATACGTAAGTATGGTGCAAAAAAGCCTCAACATTAGTTGGGGCTTTTTTGTATCCAAAATTTATTTTAATAAAACATATTACTCATAATCCCTCGTCGTTTTTAAATAGGCGTGCCAGTTCAAGTCTG
>NZ_JBFRKH010000103.1:892-3483 GCF_041469265.1 Shewanella sp. 10N.286.51.B2 | reverse complement strand
GCAGCGGATACAGTTTTCAGGGCCATGTGGCACGCTGGCATAAACTCGGTTAGCAGCGATTTTTGTATCTTTAATCACCTCACCACCGTTCCAGCAGCCACCAAGGGTACTGACTTCATCCGATTTCACGGTGTTGCCTCCCACCAAACACAGGCCACCCGAACGTTCTTCCCAGCCAATCGGATTACGGTTAACCAGTGCCGCCTGAATGCTATCATCACTGTGATACACCATCTTGCATTGAATTTGCTCCATCGAGGCATCTTTGAGGAAGTTTCGCACTGATTGCTTGGATTTGGCATCCAGTGCGCCATGCGCTTCGTCCATTTTCTCTGCCATCACCGATGGGGTGATTTTGTTGTAGTAGATAGTCATCAACAGGCGTGTATGCCCTGCTAACAACTTAGAAATCACAGGCAGTGGCAGTTGGGTATCCATCGTATACGCAGTGATTAGTGAGACGCGCAAACTGTGCAATGGAAACAGGGTGGCAACCTTTGAGTATTCTGGCGCACCATCTGGATAATCCACAACCAGTTTTAAGCGTTCGCCGTTATCGAGTGTATTCCCACGCTCTGCCAGTTGGTGTTCTAGCGCCAATAAGAGTTGATACCAGAAAGCATCTAGCGAGTTGTACCTTGTAGGTTTTAATTTATCCTCACCTTTTGCAGATGCGTCACGAAACAGAAAGGCAATCTCACCCATACTTTGTAGTTGCTTATCCGATTTCTTTACACTAGTGTGCTTCTTTAACAATGTGGTGCAATGAGTGGGCTTTGTAATCGGATTGTATTTTTCTTGCCAGTTACGCAGTTTTTCCAGCCAATACAACACCTCCTCGTTTTGCCAAGGAATGATGTAGCCACGCTCCAGTTCATCTTTGTTCTGGTCGGCAGTCTTGTTGGTGTTGATGTATAGAGCTGTTGAATACAGCCCTGTCATTGTGTCGTGAATGCGGCGGAAGATGCCTTTCCCGAACGGGCGCTTCTCGCTGCCAAGGGCAAAGTCATGTTTGGTGTTGAGCACCCATTGACCTTGCTCATAGCGCCATGTATCAGCCTCACCGCTGTCCAGCATACGCACCTGATAGGTACGCAGTGGTAGATGGAGCTTTATTAAAATCACCATCGCTTTGACAGGCGACCAGATTTGGTGAAGGGTGATTTGTTCGCCTTTTCGAGTCACTTCTTTGGTACGCCACACACAATCAGGGTCGGACCCATCAATCAGCTCTGGCTCGACTTCAAACCAGTCACCACTCATATTTCCTTGTCCTGTTCGCTGCTGCGCCCATGTCCAGTGCTTGAAGTGGCGATAGTGAAAAGCTGGAAGCAAGGATTCATCGTCTTTGAGATTTTGCTCAATGACGGTGAGTTCAGTTTTATCAGGCAACGGGCAAAGGATTTGGCGCAAGTCCTGAATGTAGCGATATGGCAAGGGATTGCGAACGGTTTCAGTCGCACTACCTTGCTGTTTGATTTTGCTAAGTGGGTTTTGAACAAGTGGAACAAGGTTGCCATGGTCATCTTCTTCGGAGAACACTTTTTCAATCACAAAGTCGGTGAAGTCATATGGGATGTTCACACCGTACTGGATCTTATTGGGGCTATTTTGAGTTTTTCTAACCAGTTTTTCCAACTCTTCACTGGAGCATTGATGTCCTTGGTAGCCCTTGAAAAACAAATCTATATTGCCGATGGCATAGGGTGCATATTCAGAAATATAGGATTCGAAGAATCGAGTTATAGCTTTTTGTTTATGGTCAATCGCTGTGTTTTGTTCTGCCATCCACTCGGCTGCCAGTTCCTGCCATTGTTGCCACTCCGCACCGAGGGTCGTAAGCATCCAAGAGAAGGTTGTATCCGAAGCGCGTCCGTCACGTATTCTTTTTTTCGCCATTACTTACCTCTCAATTTTGGATGCTTGCCAGTGAAGAACCCCTGCGGGTCGATGTTATCAAAGCCATGCTCAACCAGTGCTTTCCAGTCGAGTGCTTTGACTTTCGATTCGGGATTTGCCAGTTGCAGTGTCGCTTGGGTCAGTTCATCAGAGATTTCCTGCTGACCTTTGCCTGTGTAGGGGATTTGTGAATCTAGGGACTTATGGTGCATACAGCGGCGAATCACCAACGGGTTCAACCCTGAACGTTCTAATCGTCTACCGTAATTATGACGATGCCCGTGAGGGTCTAAGCCCTCTGCTTTGCTCGGTTCTAAACCTATGCGCTTCAAGCCGTTGGCGTAGTTGTCATGGAAAGCGTTGATGGTGTAAGGGTTGCCGATAGCGCTATGATGAAACGAAATAAACGCATAAGGGTGATGACAGTCGATGCTGGCTCGGTACTTTTGGTAGTTTTTCCAAAGTGACATAAACACTTTGCCATAGTCAGTTGGAAACCATTGAACCTGTATGTAGTTGTCTTTGTGGTCAACCACACGGTTCTTCCAACCAAGATGAGCTGTGCCTTTCATGCGCTGGCGAGGGATGCGAGCATATTGCTCCTTTAGATATGCTTCTCTGTTTGGTGTACCAGAACGACTTCGCCAACCATCAGGGGCTTTGCCATCTATTTCGTTGTAAATTCGAACGAT
>NZ_JBFRKH010000103.1:0-143 GCF_041469265.1 Shewanella sp. 10N.286.51.B2 | reverse complement strand
TCGTTGTAAATTCGAACGATTACACTATCTAGGTTATAGGGATCTTCAAACACATCTGTCACCCAAAGGGTTAAAGCCTCGCTTTCGCGTAGTCCGCCACCGTGCATGAGTAGGAGTATTAATTTGTCCCTGAGTGCCACTCG
>NZ_JBFRKH010000102.1:0-2329 GCF_041469265.1 Shewanella sp. 10N.286.51.B2 | reverse complement strand
TAATGGGTGGCTTTGTAATTTTTTCTGCCCCTTTATGCGTTAGCTGGGTAAGTTAGGCGATCGGAGAACTGTCGATATAGCCTTATATTTTCTAATCTATTGTGCAATCAGATCTGCCTTTTAAAGTACTAGATATATTCAGTTATAATTCCACACTGATATTCCGTGAGGAAAGATAACGAAAACACACATTTTATGCTCGATAAATCCTTGTAAATGCAAAGCAGGATGCATTAAGGCTGATAGCCTTTCACCATCAAAGTCAGCCGCGATATCCATGTAGCAGACTTATAAAAGTTACTTAGGCTTGCCTAAACTAAAATCTCCGCTAAAAATTCATCAAAGAATAAAGCCAAGTGAAAAAATTGAATAGTCATAGAAACTTCGATACTGTCGTTGTATTGTGTTAAAAATTAATAAAAAATGAGTAATTCTACAGGCTCGTTATATTTTTCGGAGAGTCATGAATAATTTTCCAATCGTAGAGACTGAAAGACTTATCTTGAATGAGCAATCCGTTGATGATTCTGAATCAATTTTCGCCATGTTTTCTGATAGCGAAGTAACTGAATATTATGATCTACATTTCACTACGGAAAATGAAGCCCTAGAATTAGTTAAAGATGATATTGAGAGTTTTAATAATCAAAAAAGTGTTAGGTGGGCTATTCGAGAAAAATCAACTAGTGAGTTTATTGGCAGTTGTGGCATTAATCGCTTTGAAGAAAGTAACGATGTGGCGGTTATAGGTTATGAATTTGTGAAAAAGTCATGGGGAAAAGGCTTTGCTCAGGAGGCTGTACGTAAAGTTATCGAGTTCTCATTTTCGAGTCAATGTCCCAAATTTGTTAATAAGATTGAGGCATACGTTATGTTAGGCAATGGTGCTTCAGAGTCTGTGCTTAAAAAGTTAGGGTTCCAATGTGATGGTGTGCTGAGACAGCACGGTAAATGGAAAGGCTCATATCATGATCTCAAAGTGTTTTCTATTTTACGTTCAGATGTAATAAATAGATATGTGGGGTCAGTGTAAACTTTATTTGATTGCCATATATTTATCAATTCCACAACCTACTTTTAGACCCTTTGCACTAACTGATTTCTGTCCAGAAATGAGCTAGACAGGCTCTAATTTAGTGGTCAGTAGTCATTGACCACTACAAATTAACCTTTCGTTTCATGTCACTATCCTGAGATCTAATCACCTACAGTTTGATTGATTCATAAGCAACATTCCTACTTCATCAATTAGTAAAATCACAAAGACTTAAATTCTTGGTATATTCATCCTAAATAAGGTTGATACACTAGTAAGTAATTAAAAACAGTGGTAATTTAATTGAGGGGAAGTGGTTCTTAGTAAACTAAAATAGTTTTCAGTATTCATACTTACACGCAGTTTGGCTTAAGCTGTATAGCTCTAAGGAAAATGATGAAAAAACTTATATTATCAGCAAGTCTCTTATTAATTATTTCTGGATGTTCAACCACTCCAGGCGAAATGAGAACAAACACACCACATGTACTAGAGTACAGTGATAAAGCAGCAAAAAGAATAACAATTTGTATTGCTGATAAGTGGGGGCAATCTGGCGTTGTTAATCAAAGAGAATCTAGTGATGGTTATTCATTAACTTTCACGTCTAATGGAAAGCTTTTATACCTAGCTGATATTGAAAAAAACGGAGATAAAACGGTAACAAAAGTGTACAAATACCTTCAGTACCTTTCAGATCCCAATACAATGCTAATTGCGGCAAAAGAATGTCAAATTTAAATCCCTTCAAGATCTCTAGCTAATGTAAATACGATTAGAATGCTTGTATAATCTCTTGGTTAGGTTACTGATTAGTAAAGGAAATAGCTGTTAATATAGAGAGATCATCTGAACTTTCAGTATTACATGAATCCGTAACTAACTTATGTCGGATAGACGACACTTGTTACTAAGTGCTGTCCTCCTAAGAACCCAGCGTGTAGTGGCTTAGTTAAATTGGCCATTTATTTGAAGACTAACCTCTGCTGGCCTTTCCTATTTTAGCCATACTTATCGTGATGTGAACTAGAGCATTTTTAACATTAACTCTAAGAAGCTTTTGCCCCAAAGTGAGTTTGCGAGAAGTCCATTTAAACGCCGTGAACCAATTTCCCATTAGAAAATTTAATGTTAAGAAGCTCGTTCATTATTTAGAAAAGTGTTATCAGTAATAACCCTTCATAATCAAATTACGAAGGGCAAACAACCAAAACTTTAAGTTTGCACAGTGAGTACAATTTTTCCAACATGCTGTTTTTCTTTAAATTCCATCTGTGCTTGAACAATTTCCTC
>NZ_JBFRKH010000101.1:0-743 GCF_041469265.1 Shewanella sp. 10N.286.51.B2 | reverse complement strand
TGTCCTTGATGGACGTCTTTATCTTCGGTTAGATTAGCCGATGAAACGCCACCAATTTGAGCGGTTTCATTGCTACCGTTAATACTAATGGTAACTTGTTTGGATACTGGGGTGCCTGAGCTATCAGTTGCTGTGACTGTGAAAGTTTCAACTGCTACTTCTCCCTGATGTAGGGCTAAAGTCGTTGCTGAATGATTATCTAGAACGTATTGCCATTCTCCAGATTTTGAATCAATGACGAGCTGGCCAAATTGACCTATTCCATTTGAGGCCGACCAAGTGATGCTATCGCCATTATCTGGGTCGGTAGCTATGAGGTTGCCTGAAACGGTATCAATTGAACCTAACTCATTGAGACTAGCATGATGTATACCTGAAATTTGCGGTAAATCGTTACTACCTTCAACCTCTACAGCAATGACCGAGCTCACTTTATTGCCTTGGCTGTCCGTTGCCGAAATGACAAATTGTTCTGTTTGATGAGTCCCTTCAGATAATGCATTTGTTTGCTGGTTATTATTATCAAGTTGGTAATGCCATTCGCCAGTTAACTGGTTTAACGTTAACTCACCATATTTACCTTGAGCATTGTCTGTACTCCACAACACTTGGTTAGCATCAGTGCCTGTAGCTTGCATTACGCCACTCGCAGTATTCACTGCATTATCTTCTTTTAATTGTGCAGTTGATGCTTGACTTGCTATTTCTATTGGGGTTTCATTCGTGCCAGTGCCAGTGCCAGT
>NZ_JBFRKH010000100.1:0-6049 GCF_041469265.1 Shewanella sp. 10N.286.51.B2 | reverse complement strand
ATATAAGGGAGGGTTACAGTAGGTTTTATATGGGTTTTGGTTTAAAAGCATTAAAAATGCTTTAGCACTTCTGTTAATTGCAGCGAAGAGTGATTTATCACCTGTTGAGTTTGAAAGTTCCTAACTAAAAGTGTCCAATTGGAGTTGACCAGTACATTATACCTAGAACCAATAATTTATCGAAAAGGACTCGGATATATTCTTGCTTAAGCGCTTGGAAAAGATGTGTTTTTTCGAAATGTTGACGCAATACTACTGTACGTTCAAAATAATAATCTAGCAGTAATTAAATTCTATCACTGACATTATTTTATCCAAACAGGTGTAGATGTTGATGAAGCGCACTGGCAGGTAAGCCGTTAATTTGCAGATAAAAAAGCATGTTGCGAACCTCGAAACTGTTCAGAGTATACACCGCATTCACATGGGATATAGTTTGATTTGTAATTGAAATTGGCTATATAATTAATTAGTTAAAATATTGTAACTTATCAATCTAAATTCAAGGAAGAAACATGATTATTAAGCATAAAAAAACCTCTCTTATATTTACAAGTTTATGGTTAGTAAGCTTTTTATTTATTATCTACTTTATATCACAGCCTTATAATCTTCTTCCTGCAGACAGTAATGAGGCTGTTTTTAAAATGGTAGTATTTGGAGCTAATTTTATCTCATTATTACTTGCTTTTTGCTTTTATTCCAAAGCCAAAGGATACCCCTCATTTTTAGGTTTTTTATTATGGGCATTACTTTTTATTGGGTTTATAATATTGCTTTATTTACCTGATAAAACTGTTGAAAACTCTTCACCTTAAAAACGATTAAACTAGCTAGCACTTTACTAATCTAAATTGCATGGCTTACCCCAATTAGTTAAATTCTTAATTTCCACTCGGCTTTAGTTATTGCTCATTACTTGGTGACTTAAGATGGCCAGACCTAGACAAACACTCGTTAGCTTAGAAGATACGCCTTACTACGACTGCTGTTCACTTGTGGTACGTAAGGCATTTTTTCGAGTTTGATAAGTCGACTGGTGAAAACTTTGAACGTTGACGAAAGTGGGTAGTTCAAGGATTTAATTAAATAAGTTTTGGCAGAAATAGGGAGTGTTACTCCCTATTTTTATGCCTTATTACTAATCAAAAGGAGTTTGAAGCATGTTTGCGGTGATATTTAAAGCAACGGTTGGACAACAAGATAAGCATTATTCAGATACTGTTGCCGTGATGAGGGACCTAGCGTTTAACCATTATAATTGCATCGATTTTATTGCAGTATCAGAAGGGGATAAGGAAATCGCGATTTCATATTGGCATTCAGAGGCAGATATTCAAGCTTGGCATCAAGATTCAAAACATGCCGTGGCGCAAAAGTTAGGTCAAGATAAGTGGTACCGCGCTTACAGCGTTGAAGTTGTCGAAATTAAAAGGCAATATTCCTTCGATAATCAATAGTTGTTAACTTACTTTCTCCAGCTTCTTACTGCGAATAGTTAAATCATTTAATTATCAAAGTGAGTAAGTTTTATAACCTGCTGTTATTTAAAATTTGCTATGCTATCAAAACTAAAGATTAGCAGAGCGCGCCATCTGCACTTGCTGCTTGAATAACAAAGGTAACTTTGATGATTAATCAAAAATGGTTAACGACCTTCTTAAAATTGGCTGAAGTAGGCCACTTTACTCAAACTGCTGAGCAGTTGTTTATGACTCAACCGGGTGTGAGTCAGCATGTGCAGAAATTAGAAAAGCAGTTGAACGTAAAGTTAATCGAACGCTTTGGTAAGCGCTTTGAATTAACGTCGGCCGGTATGCAGTTACAGCAATATGGCCAATCTCTAGTTAAGGAACAGCAGCAATTATTAACCGATTTACAGCTTGATTCAGAACATGTGGGTGAGTGCCGCTTTGCTTGTTCAGGTTCATTAGCCTCATTGTTATATCCGCACTTTATTGATTATCAAATCAAACATCAGCAGCTGAATGTTTCAATCGAAGCTGGACCCAATAGAAGGATAATAGAGTTATTATCCAATAACGATATTGATATTGGCATTGTGACCCAGCTTGTTTCCGACCCTGAACTTGAAGTGTTAGCCATAGGCTATGAGCACCTTTGTCTTGTGGTGCCGAAAAGTGAATCAAAAACGGTAATAAATTATGATGAGTTAATGGCGTTGGGCATGGTTGCTCACCCAGATGCGATGCATAATTGGCAGCAAGTGGTGGCTAATAACTATAAAGATAAACAAGCAATAGAGGTTCGGGTTGTCAGTTATGTTAATCAACTTAACCAAATTTTGTTGCCAGTTTCAAAAGGCCTAGGTTTTACTGTGTTACCTGAGTTTGCAGTAAAAAGCTTTAGTGATGTAGCGGCAATATCGATTGCTAAACTTGATAAGCAGGTAAAAGAGCCCTTGTACATGATTTATAAAAAACATCGACCTTTACCAAAACGTTACCAGTGGTTTATGGATAAAACCACTGAGCTGGTTAATAGTAAATAGTGTTCTTGAAGACCACAATAATCAGAACTGCACATATCCAAGTGATTAGGCATTAAAAATTGAATCTAACGCTGGGTCAATATGGGTATATTTAAAGTTAAAGCCTGACGCCAATGTACGTTTGGGCAATACAAATTGCCCTTCAACAATTAAGTCTGCCATTTCGCCCATGGCTAACCGTAATGCTAATACAGGTGTCGGGATTTTAGCTGGGCGCTTTAAGGTAAAGCCTAATGATTGAGCAAATTGCTTGTGATTAACAGGATTCGGTGCGGTAGCATTGAAAATACCCTTAGCATCGTTAGAGTTAATTAAGTGTTCAATCAGATGGGTTAGGTCATCAATGTGGATCCAGCTAACCCCATGGGTGCCTTTACCAATCGGGCCGCCCAAGCCTAATTTAAACGGTGGCAATATTTTTGCTAATGCACCGCCATTTTTACCTAATACAATGCCAATTCTGAGCACACAGACTCGGGTGTTTTCTGACTGGGCTTTTAAGGCTAAGTGTTCCCACTCACTACAAACCTGATGGCTAAACTCATCATGGGCTTGGCTATGCTCATCAACAGGCTGTTGGCCTTGGCGACCATAAAAGCCGATGGCAGAGGCGCTAATAAAACTTGCTGGTGGGGTGGTGCTTTGTTGGATCAGCTGGGCCAGTCTGGCGGTTATATTCCAGCGACTGTCGCAAATACGTTGCTTTTGTTGTTGGCTCCAGCGTTTGCCGACAATGGGCTCTCCAGCTAGATTTATCACGCTATCAAATTCATTGAGATTGTCTAAGGTATCAAGGCCTGATAAGTACTGATGTTTATTACCCAGCACGGCTTCAGCATGCTCAATATTACGGCTAACAATAGTAAGCTTATGTTCTTCTTGCAGTAAATGTACTAATTGTTGGCCAACAAATCCTGTTGCCCCAGTTATTAAAATCTTCATAAAGTCTCACCATTCATTTTGCCAACATAAGTAATAATACGTGCTAGCTTAGCGTTTCGATCAGTGTTTAGTGACTTGCTTTAGTTTCAAATTAATTAATTTTACTCGCTTAATTCACCCTTGGGGCGCTTTAAACATTTATACACAAAATATAACAGGTATAATCAATAACTTTGCAGTTAGTTGTTTTGTTTTTTCAATTAATTACGCATATAGTTTCAACTTAACAAATCTTAGTTTAATTCACGTTTAAGTATAAAAAGGTTTTCATTATGAATGGAGGTAACTCTTCCTCGATTGCGTTACGTGGTTTTGCCATCATGGCTTGCTTAGTGGTGATCCTTGCCGGTATCAAAACAGCAAGTCCAATTGTGGTCCCGTTTGTATTATCTGCATTTTTAGCGGTTGTTTGTAATCCCGCCATTGTATTTATGAGCCGTTTTAGGGTACCTAAATGGCTATCAATTATACTGTTGATGCTATTGATCGTGCTAATGGGCTTATGGCTGGCGAGTTTAGTGGGCAGCTCTATTAATGAGTTTTCTAAACAAATACCGGTTTACCGCCAACAATTAATTGAGCAGTTTTCATGGATATTAGAAAAGCTAACCGCGTTAAATATTAATATCTCTAAAGAAAAAGCCTTAGAATACTTTGACCCCGGTATGGCCTTAAGCATGACCACTAATATGTTGTCAGGCCTTGGTAATGTGATGGCAAATCTGTTTCTAATCATCTTGACCATTATCTTTATGTTGTTTGAAGCCCAATCATTACCGAAAAAGTTTCATTTTGCCTTAGACGATCCAGACATGCGCTTAAAGCAAATTGATAAATTTTTGCATTCAGTTAATCAATATATGGTGATAAAAACCCTCGTCAGTATTGGCACCGGTATTATTGTCGGTATTGGCTTGAGTATTATTGGGGTTGACTACGCATTATTGTGGGCAGTGTTAGCCTTCCTGTTTAACTATATTCCCAACATTGGTTCTATAATTGCTGCTATTCCAGCGGTACTATTGGCATTCATTCAAATGGGGCCAGGGGCTGCAGGTGTTACGGCTTTATTATTTTTAGGCACAAATACTGTCATGGGTAATGTGGTTGAACCTAAATTTATGGGCCGCGGTTTAGGCTTATCAACCTTAGTGGTGTTCTTGTCATTAATTTTTTGGGGCTGGTTACTTGGCTCAGTAGGGATGCTGTTATCTGTACCACTGACTATGATTGTCAAAATTGCATTAGAGTCCAGTGACAGTGGTAAGTGGTTGGCTATCTTGTTATCTGATGAAATCCATGATGAAGATGACAAAAATGGGGAATTAGTTGCCCGAGTAGAAGAAGCCGAACAAACAACAGATGAAACCCCATCTGAAAAGTCCGAAAATGGTCATGTTTAATTTACATAAATGAGCGTTATAAATGAATTCAAATGATTCAAATTTTCCTGCGGTTAACGCATTAGCCCAAGCACAATTAGGTGATGACCTTTGTCGCTTATTTCATGGTCGCGGGGGGCTCTTTAGCGGTTATGAGCATATTTGCTTAGACTGGTTTAACCCTGTGTTACTGCTTACCAGCTTTAAAGAGCTGCCAGAATCAGAAAGACAGTCAATGGTTGCTGATATTGAAGCAGTTTGGCAGCAGTGTCATGGCGATAAACCGTTTAATTTAGTATTTCAGTACCGTAATGCAGGGCAAACTATAACCGATGTTGTTGCCGGTGAAGTACCTGAAAAACACATAGTGACAGAAAATGGCGCCCATTTTTTAGTCCACCTGTTACGCGGGCAAAATCACGGTATTTTCCTTGATATGGCCAATGGTCGAAAGTGGGTTAAAGCACACGCAAAGGATAAAAAAGTGCTTAACCTATTTGCTTATACCTGCGCCTTTTCTGTTGTCGCTTTACAGGGCGAAGCGGCTGAAGTGGTTAATATGGATATGAGCAAGGGCGCATTAGCCATAGGCAAACAAAACCATTTGCTCAATGATTTTGCTTCAGGCGCACGCTTTCTCGGTCATGACATCTTTAGATCATGGGGCAAACTAACCAAACTTGGGCCTTATGACTTAATTGTTGCCGATCCACCAAGTAATCAAAAAGGAAGTTTTGTTGCCACCAAAGATTATGTAAGGCTGCTGAGACGTTTACCAGAGTTACTGGCTGATAACGGTGAAGTGTTGTTGTGTTTAAATGCGCCTGAGCTTGGCTGTGATTTTTTAATGAAGCAAGTTGAAGAAACTGCAGAAAGCTTAACCTTTGTTGAGCGTATTGATAATCCCCCCGAGTTTACTGATATTGATGAGCAAAAATCCTTGAAGGTCTTACGCTATAAGTTATAAGTATTTAACCGTGTAGTGACACATCTATATTTCTTTAAAAAGCACAATTGAATAACAATTCAGTTGTGCTTTTTTATTTGAGGATAATTTAAAGGTGGAGAAGTGATCGAGGTAACTCGCATGGTTATCGGCTAAGCCTGTTTGAAATCACTAGAATGTTCTGTAAGTGTTTGATTGACGATTAACAAGTTGATAACTTTTGTGTTAGAGACTATATATACTTATGCGAGGGTGTAACAGATTCTG
>NZ_JBFRKH010000099.1:0-590 GCF_041469265.1 Shewanella sp. 10N.286.51.B2 | reverse complement strand
AAGGACAAAGAACTTGTCGCTAAAGCCTTTAAAGCAGGACATGACAAAGCCCAGTATCTATTAAATCACGCAACAGGTACCTACCATCCAACGGCTCAGTTATTGATGGAGAATGTCGTTGCTAAACGACTCAATGCGCTTGCCAGTCAAAACAACTTGTATGACGAGTATGCAGATTCTGCATATTGCTCTGCGGTTGGTGAATTACCTTATGAACTCACAAAGAAGCAAGTCGAGGCGGTCACTACATGCCTAGATAACGCAGTAAGCTGTATTACAGGTGGTGCTGGCACAGGAAAAACGACAGTACTTAGAACGGTATTGCGTGCCTATAATTCAATGGGGTTTGAAATACATGCAGTAGCCTTAAGTGGTCGTGCAGCCATGCGCTTGCATGAGTCAATTGGTTTTATCACTTCAACAATTGCAAAGTTACTGCGAAATGAACCTCTTGATTCAGATAAACAAAAACATCTGCTCGTTATTGATGAAGCCAGCATGATTGATTTACCGACCATGTACCGCCTGGTCAACCATATTCACCCATCGGTTCGTATTATCTTTACTGGCGACCCCGACCAGTTACCGCC
>NZ_JBFRKH010000098.1:0-590 GCF_041469265.1 Shewanella sp. 10N.286.51.B2 | reverse complement strand
AAGGACAAAGAACTTGTCGCCAAAGCCTTTAAAGCAGGACATGACAAAGCTCAGTATTTATTAAATCACACAACAGGCACATACCATCCAACGGCTCAGTTATTGATGGAGAATGTCGTTGCTAAACGACTCAATGCGCTTGCCAGTCAAAACAACTTGTATGACGAGTATGCAGATTCTGCATATTGCTCTGCGGTTGGTGAATTACCTTATGAGCTAACAAAGAAACAAATAGAAGCTGTCACTACATGCTTGGATAACGCCGTAAGTTGCATTACAGGTGGTGCTGGAACAGGCAAAACGACAGTGCTTAGAACTGCATTGCGTGCCTATCATATAATGGGGTTTGAAATACATGCTGTAGCCTTAAGTGGTCGTGCGGCCATGCGCTTGCATGAGTCAATTGGTTTTATCACTTCAACGATTGCAAAGTTACTGCGAAATGAACCTATTGATTCAGATAAACAAAAACATCTGCTCGTTATTGATGAAGCCAGCATGATTGATTTGCCGACCATGTACCGCCTGGTCAACCATATTCATCCATCGGTTCGTATTATCTTTACAGGTGACCCCGACCAGTTACCGCC
>NZ_JBFRKH010000097.1:0-3227 GCF_041469265.1 Shewanella sp. 10N.286.51.B2 | reverse complement strand
AAGGGAGGGTTACACTTGGCTTTTCAGCGTCATCGACTGAAAAGAGCGAACCAGATGAAAACCGATAGCGCATAACGGGGTAACTCGGGATGTGATTAAGCAGAAGTCAGCAGACGGCATAGTAGCCGAACGCCCATCGTAATGGTTGGGACATGGTGAAGGCCTGAACCTAAAGATCAGTGAGGAGCCTGTGCAACTCAATATTTCATGCCCGACCGGGTTTAGGAGTGTTGGCGTTGATAATACAGAAGCCAGCATTGGGATATGTCGGAGCTAATCGGCCAACCTGTTCTGAAAGTCTTTGGGAACCGCCCTGTGCGGAGCCGCATGCAGGGTGGTGTGGGGGCTGGAGGCTAGATACCTCCGGCTACCCGATTAGATGATTTTAATCAATTGCCAAAATTTTATCACTTAGCGTATTTGAAGCAGATAGTGCTCCAGATAAACCTTTATGTAACATGGCAATTCTATCTCTACGCTCCACGACCTTTCTCAAATTTTCGCTAGAAACGATCAGTGGGATAACAATATCATCAAGTACTTTTGTTAAAGGGAGAACAGAAAGGTCTGCACTTGATGTGTACTCATCAAATTTTGGTTGGAGGATAAATTCTAAGAACTTTAAATATTCCTCCTCTTCTTTGTTATTTTTAATACCTAATATTTTCTTTGCATCAGACTTAATGTATAAAAGCATTGAATTAGTATTTGTGGCGTAGTTTCCACATTTGTGGAACCTCATTTTCCCTGCTTGACCTCTTGTTACAACTTGTATGCATGGTTTTTTTACAAGTTTGTGAATTTTTATTGTGGAAGGCGCGTAACCATAAAATCCATCTAGTGAACCGGATAGAACAGTTACTTTATCTTTATCAAGGTGTTGACTTATTTTATATATCCCTTCTTCAGACAAAGAGTCATTTCTACTAACATGACTCAATATTTCTGATAAAACTATAGTTTTATTAGTATCAAATAGTTTATCTGTGTTGTCTTTTTTGGTCGATTTCTTAAACTCTTTTAGTGTTCCTAAAATTTCGTCATACTCAAGGTCAATGTCTTTAATTGTGACATATTTAGGTGAATAAGGTCTGAGGTAGTATTCTGGTAATAATTTAATATGCTTATCGGATATAATTTTTTTTACTGAAATAAAACCACCTTTCACTAATGTCTTTTCAACACCTTTTTCGTCTACCCAAGAAGTTCCCCCTGAATTGATATCATCGAACTTCATCCATCTAGACTCAAGAGCACCTAACTCTTCTTCACCTGATTTGTTAATCCAGCCTGATATCTCATCATGAATCCACGATAAATCAGTGTTTCTTAACTTTGTATGAAATCGCTTGTCCGAATTTGCTAGGCCGTCATTGTCAATTATATACATCCAAACATCGGACTTCTGTGGCTTAGTAATTTTATTGCTTCTTTTAGTTAGGAATAATGCATATGTTTTTTCTTTTGTATACGGTGCAAAGGCGAACTTAGGCAATGAAAGAACCGCATCCAAGTTACATTTTTCAAGTATTTCCTTACGGAATTTTGAAAAAGATGGATTTTCTAAAACGCCATCAGGAATAATGACACAGGACTTTCCTCCTACTTTCATTAAGTTTATTATTTTGCAGAGAAAAGCGATCTCAGTTCTAACTGTTGAAATTGCAGAAGTTTCAGCCTGTATATTACCTACGCCATAAGGAGGATTGGTTACGATGTAATCGAATTGACTTCCTTCAAAATCATATGTAAGGCTGTTTTTACTGACCATATGAGTATGGCCATCACCAACCAAGAACATATTTATTTTTGTTCTTGAAATATTTTCCTCCCTTACATCTACACCATAGAAACAATTTTCACTCAAAAACTTAAGGGATTCTTTCGTTAATGTATCCGTTTCGGTATAGTTACTTTTTATTACGCTAAAAGCTTCTGTTAAAAAACCGCCAGTACCACAAGCCAAGTCAAGCACTGTAAATTTCTTATCTTTATCGAAATGCTGTTCACCTGCGAGCAAAAGCTTGGTAAAAATATGTGTGTAGTGTCGCCTAGTAAAATACTCACCAAAGTCCTTTTTCTCTTTATTGGATGCAAACATCTCATACACCGCTCCAAATAAGTCAAACCCGCATCCATGCAAAGGACTCATGGAATCGATAATTTCATATATTTCCTTCAAGTTTGCCGGAGATATTAATTCTTCCTTTCCCGGTCTACCTGATATTGAAATACGGACAGCTTCCATAAGCTCAATAAATGTTGAAAATGTTGTTTCTTTTTCAAGCCTTATTATATATTGAGTTAGGTTAGCAGAAATTATTTCTGATTTTTGTCCCTTACAATCACTCCAGTAAATCTTTGTACTATCATGATTCCCATCGAGCCGTTCTTTCTCTTCGAAAAACTCTAATGCTATCATACCGATAGTGAAGTCTATTTTCTGGGTGTTATCTTTAAAACCAATTCCTCGATATACTGTTGCTAACTCCCATAATTTCTTATTAAAGACGGCTTCTGAAATTGCAGAAATAGTATCTGCGTTTGTCGTTATTTTATGAAGACCATTATCTTTATCAAGTTTTGCCTTTATAAGACGTAAAATATCTATCGTTTGAAAATCTCTTAATGAATTCCCGTTAAGTAAAATTTCCTTCCCATTTTTGGAGTTGTAAAATCTTGAAGTCTTCAGGTTAGAGACAATGAAATAACCAATTTTCAATTTCTTTGATTTTTCTTTACCTTGTTTAATTGCATCTTTCCAATCTTTGTCATCAACACTGCAGTTATCTTTAATCTCAGCATACGCAACAATATTCTCTATATATTGTTTCTCATTTCCACCATCATATGGAAAGTCTGAAATAATTAAATCTGGCCTTTTTAAGCCTGTATATTCAGAAAAGGCAGTGTCATTGACTATATTCTTTAGAGGGATATCGAGCTGTTGAACAAGAACTTCATTAATTAATCTTGTAACAGTTAAAGCTTCTTGTTTTTTGTTTGATTTTGCCATTTTACAGTTGATTCCTAATACTAAATTTTATGATGACCATTTTCATCTAACAGCTTATTCAATAGCAGCACAATAATGTTCCAGGCTGCTCAATTCAAACTTCAAAGGTACCACCGCTAAGTCCTTGTTGTAAATTGAATATTTTCGCGAATATGTAAGTATTGCTCAAAATACTGCCGGAAAAAGAATGCGTCTTTGTTTACGAGGTCTA
>NZ_JBFRKH010000096.1:0-529 GCF_041469265.1 Shewanella sp. 10N.286.51.B2 | reverse complement strand
TATCAATCTACTGCGAAATTGTTTAAAGTGTTGTATAGACCGCGTAAACAAAGACGCATTCTTTTTCCGGCAGTATTTTGAGCAATACTTACATATTCGCGAAAATATTCAATTTACAACAAGGACTTAGCGATGGTACCTTTGAAGTTTGAATTGAGCAGCCTGGAACATTATTGTGCTGCTATTGAATAAGCTGTTATGCGTAATATGTGTCTACCGCATAGCTTTTAACATCTGACACATGGAGATATCAAATGAAAAAATTAACATGGTTATTCGCGGCATCACTACTTTCTTGGTCGACTGCAAGCTTTGCATCACCTTTAATGGAGCAATGGGCTGGTACTGGCGCGGATGCAGATAAGATTTTTTGCAAGTATGGTGATGGCGAAGTAAAAGTTATCTATGGCAATCAAAACTGTCCTCTATCTAATTAACCCTACTCTTAACAACCGTAGTGTTGTGCAATACGCATAATCGGGTAGCCGGAGGTATCTAACCTCCAGCCCCCACACCACCCTGCATGCGG
>NZ_JBFRKH010000095.1:0-10144 GCF_041469265.1 Shewanella sp. 10N.286.51.B2 | reverse complement strand
CTATTCGGCTGTGGTTATTCGCTAGCAGTTATTCGGCTGCGCAAATAAGCTGCTATGCTTTAATTTTTGTAGATTGGCACTCACCGATGGATTAAATGCTTTGAACAGGAGAATATCCAATGAATATTGCTGTAACAGCAGCTAGTGGTCAACTTGGCGCTGCAATAGTAAATGCCCTGCTTGCTTTAGGCCCCAATTACAATGTAATCGCCCTTGCTAGAACCGTCGACAATGCCAAACACCTTGGGGTTGAAGTTCGCCCAGGTGATTACGATAATCTCGCTGAGCTTGAGACTTCGCTTAATGGTGTCGATACCTTATTACTGGTATCAGGTATGGCAGCCCCTGAAGCGCGTATTCCTCAGCATCGTAATGTTATTCAAGCAGCCAAGCAGGCAGGGGTTAAAAAAATTGTCTATACCAGCGTTCAAGGCGCTGAGGAAGACACTGCATTTTCTCCGGTTATTCAGAGTAATCGACAAACCGAGCTAGATGTCCAGAGCTCAGGACTTGAGTGGGTTATAGGCCGAAACGGTATCTATATTGAGCCAGATATTGAGTATATTGATAGCTACAAGGCGGCCGGCTTTATTTCCAATTGCGCTGGCGATGGCAAGTGCGGTTACACCACTCGAAAAGAGCTGGCATTTGCCTATGCCTGCATGTTGACTGAAGATAAACATAACGGCCATGTTTATAACCTCCATGGTGAGTCAATAACTCAATATCAATTGGCTGAATACTTGAATAAGAGTTTTGAGCTTAGCCTTAAATATATTCCTGTTTCAGTGGCGCAATACCGCGACGATCGCACCGCTGAACTGGGTGAATTTATGGGTACGGTGATTGCAGGTATTTACCAAGGCATACTTAATGGTAAATCAGATAACCCCAGCGACTTTACCCAAGCTGCAGGTCGTAAGCATCAAAGTTGGGATGATTACTTCTCAAGTCTTAACGCTTAAGTGTTAAAGCCCAAGCCTTAAAGCTTAATGTCGCCGTTAATGCGCGGCAATTAAAAGTTTAACGTCATAAAAAGCAGGCTGAAACTAACAAGGTCCTAGCTCAAACTAACTGGTTGCGTCTTGCTGAAGCGTAACCAGTTAATCCAAACCCTGTGTAAACCTTATAACAGCTCTCTACTGGTTAACATTGCTACAATTAAATGGTTGACAAAATCAACCAGTGCAATTATAGTTGACCTTATCAACTAGTTTTAACTTGTTTCATTAAGCCGGAGAGAGATTATGATCCCTAAAATTAACCGAGAAAATCGCTACTGCATTACCGTTGAAGAGCAGATCTCAGGCCAAGATACTGGCAAAACCTTAAGCTTTGAGTTTCAAGATAGGGAAGACCTATTCAACGCTGTTGAAAATATAAAAAAGGGCAGTGGCTTAGAAGCGCCGCTTGCCACCAGAGTCGCCGTAGCCTTACGACTGTTAGGGCCTGTGATGATGCAAAACCGTAAGCATCCACTATTTTTGGATTTTATGCCTCACTTTAAAACCTTTATGAACAATCTAAAAAGCACAGTAAAACAAACCATCACAGCTAAATAATCCCTAGGTTAATTTGATGCTTATCAAGATGATGTGTGCTGAGATAATCAGCTTTCAAAAAAGGCGCAGTCATTCACTGACTGCGCCTTTTTATTATTTAAGCCTGTTTTTAAACATTAAAAAAGGGCTTAAGGTATTTCAGTAAACCTCGTTACTTAACTGCTGAGTCCAGTGCATTGTAAGAGGCATGTTTACCTAGCTGCTTAGCAAAGTACTTGTTGGTTTCGGCTAAGATAATGTGTCTTAAACCAATAATCCCGATCAAGTTCGGAATGATCATTAAGCCATTAACGGTATCGGCCAGCATCCAAATAAGGTCTAGTTGAATAAACGCGCCGCCGGCAATCAAAGTTAAAAAGATAAACTGATATAGTTTAATACCTTGTTCACCTAAGCGTTTGCTGGTTAGGTAGTACCAACAACGCTCGCCGTAATAATGCCAACCTAGAATGGTGGTAAAGGCAAAACACACTAGAGCAATGGTCACCACATACTGGCCGACAATCACTGAGCCGCCAGAGGCAAAGGCTGCACTGGTCATTGCTGCGCCAGCAGTATCGCCATTCCACACACCGGTGATAATCAGCACTAAGCCTGTCATGGTACAAATCAAAATAGTGTCAAAAAAGGTGCCGGTCATGCTGACTAAGCCTTGCTCGACCGGTTCTTTAGTTTTAGCGGCAGCGGCCGCAATGGGCGCACTCCCTAAACCCGATTCATTAGAGAATACCCCGCGGGCGATACCAATTTGAATGGCTTGCGCCACCGTTGCGCCTAAGAAACCGCCTGCTGCAGCAATAGGGGCGAAGGCTGAGTGTAATACTAATTCAATGGCCGGAATGATTTGCTCAGAAAAGCTAAATAAAATCCACAAACAGGCCAATACATAACCTAGCGCCATAGTAGGTACTAACTTTTGCGCCACATTGGCAATGCGTTTAACGCCGCCGATCGTCACCGCAGCGACAAGGGTGGTGAGTACGAGGGCGGTAACCCAAGTCGGCACATCAAAGGCAATGGTCATGGCATCGCTAATGGCATTCACTTGGGCGAAAGTACCGATACCGAAAAAGGCTACGCCGACACCAAAAATAGCAAAAATATTGGCTAGCCACTTTAAGCCGAGACCACGCTCAATGTAGTACATTGGCCCGCCAGCAATATTACCTCTGGCATCGGTGGTGCGATACTTTACTGCCAGCATACATTCAGCATATTTGGTTGCCATTCCAAAGAAGGCTGCTAGCCACATCCAGAAAAGGGCGCCCGGCCCACCGATTTTAATCGCGGTGGCGACGCCGACAATATTACCAGTACCGATAGTGGCAGATAGCGCTGTACATAAGGCCGCGAAGGAAGATAAGTCGCCTTTGCCGCTAGCAGGTTTAAATAATAAGCTTAAGGCCAGTGGCAGCTTAAGGACTTGGAGTAATTTTAGGCGAATGGTGAGATATAGCCCGGTGCCGATCAGTAAGCATAGGGTTATAGGGCCCCAAACAATGGCATTGATATCGGCTAAAAGCGCGTGAAAATTCATGGTATTCCTCGAATATTAAACAACAAAATTAATATGGAGGAGGAAAAGAAATGGCTGGATTTGTGGTACTGAGGAATACAGCTCACGCAGGTGTTCATCATGATTGATGACATTAGGCGCAGCAGAAAACGACAGTGACCATAAATGAATACAGTCATCCTCTCCTCTGTCCTTTTGCCTGAGCGTTTCGCAGCAGTTGAATTAATTCAACTGCCACTTTCGCCTTCGGCGCTGTAATGACATTAAGCTGCGAACCACTAATGCTTACAGTCTCTCCAGAGGCTCGTCCAGTAACAGTCCTCACCACTAAGTGGCACCTGAAAGAGTGGTTTATTAAATGATATCAATACCATCCAACAAACTTGCCTCGTCGGTGTGGGGTTGCTCCCCACTCTCCTGCTACCTTCATCCGAACGGATCTTTTTGCTAAGCGATTAAAAAGTTTAACAAAAAGGACTGACAGCATGCGTGATGTTACCCATGTGCTCAAGAGATCTGTATCACAGTTTTATCAACAGGCTGTTTAACTGGTTTATATTTGAACGAGTGCTAATTTCGAGTGTTCTTTGTTAGCGCTCTTTGTTAGGGTTCGCATTTACAGCTTGGCAATACTAGCTACTGACTGCCATATTCAAATCAGTTGCTAACCTTTTTAGCGTTTCAACCTGGTGGGTAAGCTTCTCGCCTTGGTTGGCAACAGACTCTGATACTTGATGAGTTTTAACAACACTGCTAGCAACTTCGGCGCTGGCAGTATTAAGTTCTTGAACTGCCTGAACTTGATGCACCATGGTATCGGCAAGTTGATTGATATCACTGAGGGTCTCTGCGACCTTAGCGATAATACTGGTGAGCTCATTACTGGATTGCTCAATGACACTTTGGCCGTGCAGCACTTCTTTTTGGCTACGATCTAACAGGCTACGAATTTCGACTGCAGAGGTATTACTCTTAGCTGACAGCTCGCGCACTTGTTCAGCCACTACTGCAAAACCGCGCCCATGCTCACCAGCGCGAGCCGCTTCAATGGCAGCATTGAGTGCCAATAAGTTGGTTTGGTCTGCCACCGAGGTAATTAAATCTGCCACTGACATAATTTCTTTATTACTGACTAAAATTTTGCTGATAGCTTCTGTAGTAGCCGCCAGTGATGAGGCACTTAGCTGAGCCTGATCATTGATAAGTTGGCTGCGATTACGTAAATCGACCACAAATGATTCTGACTGCTCAACATCTTGAGTCATCCGGCTAAGCTGTTGGTTCATTTCTTCAGCGGCGCTGGCCTGAGATTGGCAGTTTTGATTTAAATCATCCACTTGATGATGCAAGTCTTCAGATTGTGTTTCAAGTACCTCAGCCATGCTAGACAGTTGCACCGCATTGTCACCCGCGCGATGTAAAATCGACGATAATTGCTGGGCGCTTTGCTCTGCATCATTTGCGACTTTTTCTGTTTGATGCTGAGATTTTTCAGCATGCTCAATGGCTTTATTACGTTGCTTGGCGGTAAAGGCTTGGGCGATAACAATTATAATCAGTGGCATTAATAAACCAGACCAAGCCTCTGTCATGTATGCCGTATCAGACAGTTCCATAACCGGAATGCTCACCCCTTGTAACTCTAACATTAGCATCCAAGATGACGCTGCGATCACCAGCGCACTCCAAATCGTCGCCATTAAAATACCTGCAGTTAAAAAGAAGGCGATCAGTAATACCGTTAACCATAGGCTCTGACTTGAATTGAGCACACCACCGTCCTGATAAATAAGGTTCAGTGCATGTAGAGCCATACCAAGGAAACCGACATTAAGCGCGAGGGTCGGCATTTTTGCCAAGCGCAAAATTAAGCCTGCACTTATCTCGGCAATAATTAAAAATATAGAGGTGTAGATCAATAAACTATGATCAAATTGCAGCCATTTAAACAGACTGTAAAGGCCGGTAAATAGTGATAAAAGTGAGAAAAATAGAATGACTTCCACATACCTGAGTTGAGTGTCATTCCAGGTATTATTGGTCGGGAAAAAAGCAGCACGCCACATTGCCAAAGGAGTCATAAAGTTGCCTCTTATAATACAAAGTAGAAAAGGCCTAGGGGATAAAAAACCGAATACTTACCTTAGCCTAAACTAAATAATTCACATCTGAATTATTGTTTTTTATTGATTTATTAAAATTTGTTCTAGATTTACCATGGCTAAGGTGACAGCGGCAAACAGTTATCGCCTTAGACCATGGTTATCGTCACTTTTATTGTTTTAGATCAACCTTTTAGCATCGATTTTTTTAGGCCTTTATCGGTTGGCTTTTTGCCTAACCAGACACTGAGCACCGCTTTACGGAAGTCTTCACCTGGAGTGACAGCCAATTGCTGGCCATTTTTGTAACTAATCACACCTTCACCGGGCACGCTCATTAAGGTGAATTGATCGCCTGACTTAATGGGATCAGAAAAAGAGTTGATCAAGGATTCAATACTGGCGGCAATCGGCTCCGTTTTGCCGTTTGTTGCCCGATCAAAGCCTTCATTTAAGGCATCGATCATTTTTTCTGAGGTGATCATATCTGAGGTAATATTAAGCCGAATCGCAGTTGGGGAGTCGCTATCAATCACCTGTTGTGCTTGGGTACTGGTGCTGGTGGTAAACAAAGAACCGACATATAAGTCGATAAAAAATTTACTCCGAACTCCGGCGCCGTTTAACACCATAGTGCTGTTATTTAAAGTCACGTTTTCAGGCACACTGACACCTGAAATATCAACGGCAGCTGAGGCGCTGGCACACACGAACATTAAGCTCGTTGCGGTAATAATGCGTTTAATCATGTCATCCTCCATTAAGGATTAAAAAGCGCTGCCAATACTGAAACAGTTTGGTATTTAGCAGCGAAAGAGCATTAGTGGCTATTAGTTAAAAATACACTGGCTAGAATGCGTGGTTATATTCAATCCAATAGCTATCATCAGTGCTATCACTATTGTCTGTTTTATAGTTCACTCGCACGTTTTGGCGTTTGTTCATTTGATATGCCAAAGATAATTCACCGCTAAAGCTTGCCATTTGTAAGCCGCCATCCATGATGTCATCGCTCCATGACTTGCCTTGCATTTCTTCGGTATAAGAAGCGCTTAATAGCATCCACCAGTTATCATTAAAGGCATAACGGGCATAAACCATACCGGTTAAAATGAGTGATGGAACATCAATGCCACTGCTGGTTACCGGGATGTCTGTAGCTGTAATATCTTGCATGTTATCGCCAACGACCACAGCACCGGCATATAAAATTGGCCAAATATAGAAGTTATCAGTAACCGGAATCGTCATCACAGGACCCGCTTGCACCACTGCCATGCTGCCATAAAAAGGATGGTCAGCTAGGATGGCGTCAATAGACCAGCCGGTGCCGTTTGTGGTGTTGATAGTGCCATAACGTAAACGGTACGAACGCTTGCTGGTTTCATCATTAAATGTTGGTACAAGGCCGTAATCAGGATGCTCTATCATCCCAGTAAATTTAGGGCTTTTATCACCCTCGTTAAAGATATTTTTAGCTTCGAAAATAACCCCACTCTTTTGACCTGAATCAGCGGTTTTTTCCGACAGCATTAATTGGCCTTTAATGTTCATGCCTTCACTGCCGTATGATGCGCCAATAGAGGTGTAAACATCAGTTGGATTAGACATATCAATATCTGCTTCTGTGTCAGCAGCATAAGTTAAACCAGAAGTCATTGAAGCGAGTATTGCCATACTTAGAATGCGTGTTTTCATGGTAACTCCATTATTTTGTAATTAGTTTTTAATTAGTTTTTATCATTAGCGTTATAAATTTCTGAGGACTAATCCTCGTGGTACTGGCGATAGGTTGCGCCAGTACCCATTACTTCTTCACGTTTTATTGGGCTTGGTATGAACCTGCCATTAAACGGGTGTTGGTATATTTTTTACTAAAGAATACATAAGCATAAGCAGCATTAATGATGAAACTAGCAGCACCTGCTGCCAGCATGAGTTCATCATTGCGTGGTAGTGGAACCACGTTACTTTCGTACATGAATGGGCAGCTGAAGTAGTACATGAACGAGCCTGCTAAAGTGAATGCTCGAGCCTGTAACCAAGTGCCTTTTTTAATGAATAGCGCTGGTAATGTTGCTGCGATTAGCACCATCATTTGCGCCGTCGCAGAGCCTGGGAAATTGAGGTAAACGAACACAATATTCCAAACGTCGTAGGCGATAATCCAAAATGTGGTCATTGCTGGCCAAATCATGTCTTGCTGCTTACTTTTGTCTGAGAAAATTTTCGCCCAACCTGCAAGGGTGATAATAGATAGCACACCACCAGTTGCATTGAGGATATTGGCAAGATTACCCATACTGAAGTCTTGCATTACCGCTTCTGAAATATTAATCGCGAGGAATGCAGCAGCGCCGAATTTTGCCCATTTCATATCACCGACTTTGGTAAAGCGGATTAAGGTAAATAAGGCTGCAGCACCAACAACTGAGTACAGTTTTACCCATTTGAACCAGTAGGTGATCTCATAGCTTGACCACAGTGGAATAAGCGCTATGGGTAAGATGAACCAAAAAACGTAGTTACTCCATTTGTAGCGTCGGCACATTTCGTTTAATGCAATTAAGCCAAATAGCACCAGTAATACATGCCCATAAGCGCGGTATTCATACCATTTGTGAATGTTGAAGCCATCGTCTGCTAAGGTGAAGCGGATTTCTTCACTGTCAACGTAAGTTAATGTTGCCCCATCAAAGTCATTAATCTCATCACCCGCTTGGCTGCTAATCACCACACCTGTGGCAGTTTGCTGCCAACGCTGGGTTTCGACTTTATTAAAGCCGCCAGATTGTTTAGTGACACTGACAAGATTGTTTTCAGCAAATTCCATTCGATAAAACAAGCTACCTTCGCCGGGTTTGCCGTCTCTGGTGCCTTGCCATATTTGCCCTGGTAGCGGCTGAGTTTCTACTTGATGATTAATGGCGTCATCAGCGTTAGCTACGCTGGTGATGCTTACCATCATTAACGCAAAAACCGCGCTAAATAGTGTTATTAGTTTATGTTTCATAACAACGTCTCGTGTTGTATTAACCGAATACCGATGTAGTATTCGGTTGGAGGTGATTAGGCTGTTGCTAATTTCTTATCTTGAGCCGTTTGATCATCTTCTAATTCGCTGACTAATGGTGGTGGAGACTTTTCACCAAATGGTGGTTCACCATTTTTCTTCTGCATGGTGAAGTACCAAATTGCGAAAGGAACGTGTAAAGCAAGGTTGATGACGCCCCAGTAATACAGCACGTTATCGTTGGCCCAGCTGCTTGAATCCATTAGTGGTACAAACACGTCGCTGTTAGCGCGGATCAGTAGGTGGAATGCCAAGGTGTAAACACGCGCGATTACGTAAAGCTCTGGTCGACCTTTGATTAATGGGTATAGCTCTGCCGCCATCAAGATACAGAATGAACTTGCGAAGAACGCAGGGCTCTCACCGAATACAAAGGCTAGGTTCCAGGTGGTATAGAGGAAGTTCCATGCCGCTGTGGAATAAAACAGTAAGTCGTTTGGTTTGTCTTTACCGATAACCCAATAGACACGTTTACCATTTTTGTAGCGTGGGAAAGGAATAGTGACACAAAGAATGACACCACAGATTGCGTTAAAGTAGTTTGCTGTAGCAAAGTCTTTTAATGTGGCTTCTGCAATGTTTAACACTAAAACTGCATATAGAAATTTTAACACCCAGTCGCCGCGGAAAAAAGCCAGCACCTTGTGTGGGTTTTGATGATATAGCCACGCGATACGGGCACCACCAACAACAATTGCAGTGGGGATTAATACACTGACCGTCTTAACCCAACGGAACCATCCGTCAAGTTGATCTGCCCATAGTGGGGCTGTCACTAATGAAAGTAGCCAAAAAGCGGCGGTTAATCTTGGTGTTCGGCGCATACCTTCAACCAAAACGAGTAATAAAACAATATAACCTGTCATTGATACGAAATATTGCCAGACTGGGATGTCCATAATGCCTCCGAGAGCATGTTATTTAGCAATCTATAGCTCCTAACTGATGGAGCTATGTTCAAAAAAATTCACGTTTTTGTTTAGTTCTTATTCGAATAGATCTTCAACATCCAAAGTTAGAGTAATAACTCTACTTTAGAGTCTTTACTCTAACCTAGGGTTTTAATTAGACCTTGATCTAAATCAAGTAATGATTCTGTTTTGGTTGTTACCTAAAGGTATTTAGCTTGTTAATGTGACCGAGTTAACAGGTTGTTTAATCGCTAAATAAGTGACTATTAATTCATGGTTTCGTTAAATTTATATATTAGGTTGCCATAATTTATTCAATATTTTCAGTAAATTAGAAATTATACAAATTACTTATGTGTGTGGGAGCCACTTTGGGAAGGGAATCGCTTTCAAGTGCTACGGGGCGGGATATATATTGGCTATTGTTGTAAACATTTCAGTAACAATTTTACTTTTAAGTGTGGGTGAAAAAGGGATTGTGACTGTGGCTGTAGTCATTGTAGTGAACAATTTTTGGACATTGAACGTAATTTATTTAACAACTCAGTGCTGAGAGCAGTCATTAAGTCTTAAATTGCCGCAGTTAGTCGCTGCAGTTAATGAAGCTTGATTTTAAGCATCAGTTATTACATCCGAGGAACCACTATGCCTAGTATAAATAAAACCGTTAATAACCCAAGAGATACGAGTCAACATGGGCTGAATACCTTCGAGCAGTCTGTGTATAACGACAGTCAGCCAACGATCATCGGTGTGGCAGATTCGACTCACTATCTGGTGGGCGTAGTGGATGCGGATAATAACTTTTCAGGACTGACAGCAGGCAGCGCTTGCACAGTAGTTAATTCACTCGCAGAGGCTAAGACGCTGCTGCGAAGCCATTATTATTCCAGGGCTAATGTGGTATATCAAACAGCTTATGATGAAATGTGTGGTTTGGCTGCAAATGGTCATTATCATGAAAGCATAAAGCTATAACA
>NZ_JBFRKH010000094.1:0-1261 GCF_041469265.1 Shewanella sp. 10N.286.51.B2 | reverse complement strand
CATTGTAGTGGTCAAGAAATATTGGCCACAGTCTTAGAGTTTAACCAGAACAATCGTTCTGACTCATTGGGCGTCAGCCCGCCGTTATATTGATGCGGCCGAAGCTGACAATAATATCCAATAATGTATCGTGTAATTTCATTCTGCGCTTCAGTAAAATTACGATACCCTGTAGTTGGTATCCATTCTGTCTTAAGGCTCCTAAAAAAACGTTCCATAGGACTATTATCCCAACAATTCCCACGTCGAGATAAACTTTGTTTGAGCTGGTATCGCCATAATAGTTGCCGATATCTTCTGCTTGTATAGTGAGTCCCTTGATCGCTATGGAACATAACATCTTTAGGTTTACCACGACCTTCATAGGCCATCGAAAGCGCTTTGCCAGTTAAACGACTATCAGGTGATAACGACATAGCCCAGCCAATCACTTTACGTGCAAATAGATCAATCACCACAGCTAAGTACATCCAACGGTTACCAGCCCACACGTAGGTAACATCACCAACCCAGACTTCATTCTGAGCTGTGACAGCGAATTGTCGACCTAGGTGATTAGGGATTTCAATATGTTCTAGTGTCGCTTTTCGGTATTTGTGCCTAGGTACCTGGCAGCTAACTATACCAAGCTCTTTCATCAACTTAGTGGCACGATAACGGCTTAGCGAGACACCCTGCTGGCTAACCATATCTGCAATCGTTCTAGCACCTGCCGATCCATTACTTGCAGTGTGTACTTCGCTGACTAGGCTGCGAAGCTTAACCTTATCTGCGTTAATGGTTATTGGTCTCTTTCTCCAATACTTGTAACTACTACGATGAATACTGAACACTTCGCATAATGTTTTTATGCTATAGCTCTGCCTGAGTTTCTCAATTATTAAGAATTGTTCAGTGAGTCCGACATCAACAGAGCTGTGGCCTTTTTTAATATTTCGTTGTGTTCCTGGAGGCGAGCTAGTTGCTTTTTTAACTCTCGAATTTCAACTTGTTCTGGTGATATAGGTGATGCTTTATGCTGCTTACCTTGTCGCTCTTCTCTTAATTGTCGTACCCACTTATCCATGGTTGATTTGCCCACATTCATAGCTTGAGCAGCTTCAACAATTGAGTAATTCTGATCTAGCACGAGTTGTGCAGATTCAAGTTTGAACTCTGCACTAAAAAGTCTTCTTGTACGTTTTTTCATAGTGTCACCTGTTAACTTATGAGGTGATGATATCACCTCTAACTAGGTGGCCAAATTAACTATGCCACTACA
>NZ_JBFRKH010000093.1:0-34541 GCF_041469265.1 Shewanella sp. 10N.286.51.B2 | reverse complement strand
ATGAAAAAAGCCAAAGAAGGAAAATGTGGCGAAGGTAAGTGCGGCGGCGAGATGAAAAAAGCGGCTGAAGGTAAAGCCAAAGAAGGCAAATGTGGTGAAGGTAAGTGTGGTGGTGCTAAATAATCAATCTGATGATTAGCAGGCTGATTTAGCAGCAGAAATCGATTTATAGCTTTCATGCCGATTAAATCTACGCCAATATAAGGCCTGTTATACAGGCCTTTTTAGTTGGTAACTTTCATTAATTTAACTGATTAATTGTGTGTTTGAGGTGATAAATGGCAAAACAAGCAACAGTGGGACTGGGTTTGCGCCGAGAAATGCTTGATGAGTTTTGTCAGCATGTGCCTGATGAAATAAACTTTTTCGAAGTGGCGCCTGAAAACTGGATGACCCTAGGCGGTAAGTTTGGTAAGCAGTTTAGGCAACTTACAGAGCAACATGAATTTTTTTGCCATGGTTTATCTTTATCTATCGGCAGCCCACATGCGTTAGATACTGAGTTCGTTAAGCAAGTAAAACGCTTTTTAGATAGCCATCAAATCAATATCTACTCTGAGCACTTAAGTTATTGCTCTGGTAGCGGCCACATGTATGACTTAATGCCGATCCCCTTTACCGAAGAAGCGGTAACTTATGTTGCAAAGCGTATTAACCAAGTTGAAGATATTTTAGAGCGGCCGTTTATTTTAGAAAATGTGTCTTTCTACGCTGCGCCCGGTGCGAAAATGACTGAGCAGCAATTTGTTAATGCTGTGCTGGATGAGGCAGATTGTAAACTGCTGCTTGATGTTAATAATATTTATGTAAACTCAATAAACCATCAATATGATGCCGCTGAATTTCTCAGCTCAATGCCGACCAAGCGGATTGAATATATGCATATCGCGGGTCATTATGAAGAATCATCCCAGTTAATGGTCGATACCCACGGCGCTGATGTGATTGATCCTGTTTGGCAATTATTGCAACAGAGTTATCAGCAACATGGGGTGTTTCCGACATTATTAGAGCGTGACTTTAATATCCCCAAAACCGCTGAATTACTGCAAGAGATCAATCAAATTCATCGCTATCAACAAGCCGCAAAAGCGATCAAAAGGAGTGCTTAATGGATTTTATTAACACTCAACAAGCCTTTATGGATTATATTCGCGATCCCAGCAAGCCACTGCCACAAGGCATGACATTTGAGCGAATGAATGTTTACCGTGAGCTATTTTTCAATAACATCAATGGCTTTGTGTCAGGCGCGTTTCCGGTACTGAAAAGTCTTTATACTGATGATGCATGGACCAAACTCATTCAACAGTTTTTTGTAAGTTTTGACTGTAAAACCCCCATATTTATTGAAATATCCCAAGAGTTTATCTGTTTTTTGCAAACTCAATATCAGCCTGCGGATTACGACCCTGCCTTTATGTTGGAGCTAGCACATTACGAATGGCTAGAGTTATATATTGCCACTGTTTTCGATGATGTTAATGAGCAGCCAATTGCCAAAGACTTGATTACCGAGCTACCGCTAAAGCTGTCAGTGACCGCCACTGTGGCGCAATATCAATATGATGTGCAACACATCAGTGTCGATTACCAACCCACAGAGCCCAGTGAGCAGGGGCAAAGCTTTTGTGTTTATCGCGATGAACATGATGAAGTTAACTTTTTAAAGTTAAACCCATTAACAGCCCAAGTGTTAGCCTATATTGCTCAAGCCGAGCAATGTTACTTTAATGATGTATTGACATGGCTTAGCGAGACCTACCCACAGATGACGCCGGAAACCTTATCTAATGGCTGCTTGCAAATGTTGCAACAATTGGCCGACAAAAGGGTTATCTGTTCGTTAACACAGGCTTAAACAGTGGATAAAACTCCTACTTAATTTGTGGTTTATATTAAAAGTCTTTTTACATACAATAGCGCGAATTTTGTGATCCAGTTCACGCTGCTGTAAGGCGGCCAACATTACTGTTAGGAAGTAAAAACTATGAGTCAGCCGTTTAAAGACCCATTTAACATTATGTATTTTATTGGTTTTATTCTTGTTTTATTGTTACCAACGCTACCAGCGTCTCTATCTGCCTTGCGACTTGCAGGCTTAATTTAACTGCCAATCTCAGTTATTATACCGCTCAGTTAAGTCATAGAGTCGGTTATCCAAAAACCATTCTATTGAATGGTTTTTTTTGATTTGGGCTTGGAGTCATATGGCGTTAAAACGAGGCTTGTTCCTCATTACTGGTTTAACGAGCTTAACGCTTGGCACCATTGGTATTGTGGTGCCCTTATTACCAACAGTGCCTTTTATCTTGCTGGCTGCTTATTGTTTTGCCCGCTCAAGTACGCGGATGCATCACTGGTTGATGACTCATCCTTGGTTTGCTCAAGGGTTAAATGATTGGCAAGATAAACGAGCAATCAACAAACGGTTGAAGAAAAAAGCCATGATAATGACCACCTTAAGCTTTGTTGTGAGCATTTTAATTGTGCCATTAGTTTGGGTGAAAGTGATGCTCGCTTGCATGTTATGTTGCCTACTGGTTTATCTGTGGCAGATCCCAGAGTTAGATTAAAAGTTACCTTTAATTTGCTCGTTAGTTGCAACTATCTTAAAACATGCTTAGTATCACTGCCATTGAGTGATATGCCAGAAACTATATTTTCAATTTCAAGCTAATGATATTGAAAATGATGGCTATTAAAACATTCCTTTTACAATAGATTATCTAATATGACTATGAACTCAGAACGTTTAGCGCTTATCAAAAACAGTATTAAAGCTATTCCTGATTACCCAATCCCAGGCATTATGTTTCGCGATGTCACCAGCCTTTTAGAAGACTCTGAAGCTTATAAAGCCACTATCGCTTTATTTGTAGAGCATTATAAAGATCAAGGTTTCACTAAAGTTGTCGGTACTGAAGCGCGTGGATTTTTATTCGGTGCGCCATTAGCATTAGAGCTTGGTATTGGTTTTGTACCCGTACGTAAGCCGGGAAAATTGCCGAGAAAGACGATTGCGCAAACATACGATCTTGAATACGGTAAAGACACCTTAGAAATTCACGTAGATGCGATCACCCCTGAAGATAAAGTATTGGTCGTTGATGACTTACTTGCTACAGGCGGCACCATTGAAGCAACGGTAAAATTAATCCGTGAATTAGGCGGCGAAGTTAAGCACGCTGCATTTGTTATTTCTCTGCCAGATATCGGCGGCGAAAAACGTCTTGAAGGTTTAGGGGTTGAGTTATTGACCTTATGTGAGTTTGAAGGCGAATAGCCAAGCACGCATAATATGTTAGCGGCTTTGTTGAGCTTAACTCAATAAAGCCTGATTTTTGCTCTGCATCGATTGAATCTTCAGCAAATTATCCAGCCTTTTAGAGTAGCAATAGCCTGTGATTGATGAGCATGCTATTGTTATTTTTATTTTCGGGTACAATTAATTACCATTGGTATTATTTAGATCATCCCGTTTCATTAAAGCTTGGGGAATTCCATGTCTTATCAGGTGTTAGCCCGTAAATGGCGCCCTGCCAAATTTGAAGAAATGGTAGGGCAGTCACATGTTCTACTGGCACTTACAAATGCACTCACACAGCAACGATTACATCATGCGTATTTATTTACTGGCACTCGAGGTGTGGGTAAAACCAGTTTAGCGCGCCTATTTGCTAAGGGGCTTAACTGTGAGCAAGGGGTCACTTCGACACCTTGTGGCGTGTGTTCAAGTTGTGTTGAAATTGCCCAAGGCAGGTTTGTTGATCTTATTGAAGTGGATGCGGCCTCAAGAACTAAGGTCGATGATACCCGTGAGCTACTTGATAACGTGCAATATAAGCCTTCAAGAGGCCGTTACAAAGTCTACTTAATCGATGAAGTACATATGCTGTCTCGAAGTAGTTTTAATGCCTTACTGAAAACCCTTGAAGAGCCGCCTGAGCATGTGAAATTTCTACTGGCCACCACAGATCCGCAAAAATTGCCGGTGACTGTGTTGTCTCGCTGTTTACAATTTAATTTAAAAAGTCTGTCTCAAGATGAAATTACTAAGCAGCTAGATTTTATCTTAACTCAAGAGCAATTAACCTTTGAGCCCCAAGCATTAACACTATTGGCAAAAGCGGCTAACGGCAGTATGCGTGATGCCCTGAGCTTAACCGATCAAGCGATTGCCTTTGGTAGCGGCCAAGTGATGCACCAACAGGTGCAAACCATGCTTGGCAGTATTGATGCCCAGCAAGTCTTAGTGCTGCTAAAAGCCTTATGTGATGCCGATATTGCTAACTTAATGCAAACTATTCAGCAAGTGCTGAGTTTTGGCGCAGATGCCGATGAGGTGCTGCGCAGTTTATTGGAATTACTCCACCAAATTACCTTAACGCAGTTTGCGCCAGCCGCGGCGCAGCAGTCGTTATACAGCGAACAAATTTTAGCCTTTGCTCAGCAATTAACCCTTGAGCAAGTGCAGCTTTACTATCAGTTATTGTTAACGGGTCGCAAAGAATTAGGCTTTGCTCCTGATCCTAAATCAGGTCTTGAAATGGCGTTACTTAGAGCCGTGGCATTTGTACCTGAAAAGCCCGTTAAACGTTGGCACACCGATGAGCCAGTAACGATTTCATTGACGCCAGACCCCGTGACCCCAGAAACGGTTAAATCGGCGCCGGTTAGCTCGAAGGCTGACACTGCTACAAATAATGCAGGCGCTTCAGTTGCAGACAATGAAGCAATAACGGCTACTAAGCCAGCCCAAGTAAGCAATACTGCAGTTGATAGCAGTTCTGTGTCTGCGGCAATAACGCTGCCACAAACTGCAAGTATCGCAGCTGAGGACGATAATCTAAATGCTGCTCCCGAGATAGCCGCAGAGCAAGCTATTATCCTTAGTCAAGCTGACAGTTTAGGTTTCAATCAGCAAGCAGCGACTGAAACGCAAGCAGTTGACTCAGGCGTTATTGCAGCGCCAGCAGTTAAAGCCGCTGCAGTAGAAACACCTAGAGTAGAAACGCCAGCAATTGAAACTCAGCCTGTCACATCAACAACATCGTCAAATGAGATGCCCATTGATGCCTACGAGCAGTTTGCTCAGGCAAGTGACGAATCTTATGCTGAATTTGATAACGACGATCACAATCAATATCAGCAGGCAGAAGCAAGTACTCCGCAAGCTAATGTTCAGCAAACTAGTGCCGCGCAAGCTAAGCTTGAGCAAACAACCGTTGATACTACAGAAGCTGACTTAAGCGACATGGATGCTTTACTTGATGCTGTGCTCGCTACCAATGATTCATTAAAGGCGGAATTAAATTCGCTAGCCGAAGAAGGTGAACAAGCAAAAAAGCAACAGGCGGTAGCCAATCCAAGTATTAAAATTCCTGCACCCAAAGCGAAAATGCAGTCGATTGAAAATACCGCCACAGTTGATGCTACTATTGATGTAACCACGCAAGTAAACACAAGTGCAGCAAATGATGCAGCAGATAGACCGCCATGGGAAAAGCCCACTGAATTACCTGCAGCTTCAGTTTTAACTGCAATAGCAACAACTGAGCCTGAGGTGAGCCATAGTGCAGCAACTAACATGGCAGTTGACAATGCACAAACTACTATCGCCGCCGTTGAAGTGCCAACAAGCGCTGTTAATGAGGAGCCGGGAAGTCGTCAGCATGCACACACTGCCATAGCGTCAGCTGAGAATAATGCCCCAGTGGCTGAGACAGCAGTCGCTCACGTATCGACTGAAGTGGCATTAAACGGTCACCATGAAATCTCAGGTGATAGCCTAGATTTGCACTGGTACAAAATTATGTCGCAGTTAAGCATAGGCGGCAGGGTAAGACAGCTCGCCGTTAACTCGGTATGCCAACGACTGGACAATCCGATCCCGTTATTACTTAAACCGGATCAAAAACATTTATCCGCCGAAGTGGCGATTGAGCAATTACAAATTGCCTTATCGGAGCTTTTGGGCGAAGACACAAAGGTGCAAATTCAGGTTGGGCTTGATCCACAACATGAAACCCCACTTGAATTGCGTAAAAGATTTCATCGAGAGTTATTAGCTAATGCAAATTACGCTTTAATTAACGATGACAAAGTACAATGGATGTTTACTCGTTTAGCGGCTCAGCTAAATCCAGATACTTTAGTGTATCCGGTTGAAAAGCTACAGGCGATAGGGCAACAAATTCCAGCATTGACTGTTCAATAAAACAGCTAAAGCGTTATAGGCGTCAAAACTTTGATAGCAATAGCCGCGGATTTATTGCCAATTTATTTTTTTTCAGTAAGATTAGCCCCACTTTGGCTGCTTGCTAATAACCTAATTAAGAGAAAAGACTATGTTTGGAAAAGGCGGTATGGGCAACTTAATGAAACAAGCCCAAATGATGCAAGACAAAATGGCTAAAATGCAGGAAGAAATCGCACGCACTGAAATGACCGGTGAAGCGGGTGCAGGTTTAGTTAAAGTGACCATGACGGGTTCACACAACATTCGTAAAGTTGACATCGACCCTAGTTTGATGGAAGACGACAAAGAAATGTTGGAAGATCTTATTGCTGCAGCATTCAATGACGCAGCACGTCGCATCGAAGAAAACCAAAAGACTAAGATGGCTGAAGTCACTGGCGGTATGCAATTACCTCCAGGAATGAAAATGCCATTCTAAATCTTAAAGGTTTTAAGATTCAAAAGCCCAAGTTTATCTTGGGCTTTTTTGATCGCGTTTCGTTCAGATTAAATTTTCTGCTAAATTGTACCGCCATGTCAGAGTCTTATAAGGATATATTATGCTAACCAAGGTCGGTGAAACCGTTATAAAGTCGAAACACTTAGCCAGTTGTCATTGCGGCGCGGTTGTATTATCACTTTCATTACCCAATGGCATTGAAAAGCCAAGACGCTGTGATTGCTCAATTTGTCGCAGAAAAGGCGCCATTGTGGGCTCGGTAGAATTAGCTGGCATTCAAATCGTAAAAGGCGCGGATGCTCTCAAGTTATATCAATTTAATACCCACACTGCTAAGCACTACTTTTGTCGCCATTGCGGTATTTATACCCACCATCAACGTCGCTCTAATCCTACAGAATATGGCTATAACATTGGCTGCTTAGAAGGTGTTAATCCTTTTGATATTGATGATGTTGTGCTTAACGATGGTATAAATCACCCCGCAGACAGCTAAGCGATAAAAGCATTAATTTGTTAACCCAAGGTTAAAAATATTTGACATGGTTGATTGTTAGCCTAAACTAAATGCATGTCAAAAATAGTTAACACCAAGTGAGGTTTAATTAACATGAGTAATGCAAATAAATTACTGCAATGGCTGCAAGAAACGAGCTTTCGAGAAGTCACTTTATCCGTTGATTTACTGGTAACGGGCTATATTTTCTATTTTTATGGTAGCAGCTTATTTCATGCTAGCCCTGAAGAATTAGCTTCAATACAGTGGATTTCAGGTATCTTTTTAGAAATTATAATTTATTCAGTAGTGCTAATGGTGGTGAGCTACATTGCTCTGGCATTAATCACAGACGATGAACTGTCACAACCTATGGATGTACGCGAAAAACAAATTAATCTCATTGGCTATAAGTATTCAGCGATTATTTTGAATGTAGGCGTGATACTGGCCATAGTGCAATACAGTGTTGAAGCCAATGACCTTGGTCTATCACAATTGGGCTTTGCTCATGCGCCGCTGCATATTTTAGTGGTGTCTTTTTTGTGTGCTGAGCTGGCATTTTATGGGGTGCAGCTATACAAGGGGCGTACAGGTGATATTTATGAGTAAACCGGCGATTTCTAACGCTATCCGCACCTTGCGTTTTTTAAATGGTGAAATGACACAAAAGCAGCTTGCTGAATTAATAGGTGTCACTAGGCAAACCGTGATGGCCATTGAGTCTAATAAGTATTCACCCACTCTTGAAGTGGCTTTTAAAATTGCTGAAGTGTTTGAACTGCCGCTAGATCAGGTATTCAGTTATCACCCCGAAAGTGATACTAAGTCCTAGCACTAATAGTTAGCAAGCTAGCTAGCCTTGGCAACAGTTAATACTGACAAAGAAACGCTAACCGAACTGACGAGTTCTGTGTTGTGAGTAGCATTAGCAATAACATCATTCTTTTGTCGCAATCATAATTACAGTACCATACGCACATTGATGCTGATTGAATGGTTTATTAACTTAAATCAGCACGCTTAATTAATAAAATAAGGCAATGAAGTATTTATGAAATTTAGTCCACTGGTTGATGAGCTTATCGAATCTTTGCGCTGCTTACCGGGTGTCGGACCAAAATCAGCCCAACGCATGGCGTTTCAATTATTAGAGCGTAACCGCAAACAGGGCCATAAATTAGCCAGTGCGTTAGAACGTTCAATGAGTGAAGTGGGGCATTGCCAAGCCTGCCGTACCTTTACAGAAGAGCAGCTATGTCCGATCTGTAGTAGCCCTAAACGGGGTAATTCAGAAGTAATTTGTGTGGTTGAAACCCCAGCTGATGTGTTAGCCATTGAAGCGGGTGGCCATTTTAGCGGCCGCTATTTTGTGTTACTTGGGCATTTATCACCCCTTGATGGTGTGGGCCCTGAAGAGCTTGGCTTAGCGTTATTAGAGCAACACCTTGCATCAGATGATGTCACAGAGTTGATTTTAGCAACCAACCCCACAGTAGAAGGTGATGCCACGGCGCATTTTATTGCTGATATGGCCCGTAGACATAATGTAGTGATCAGCCGAATCGCCCACGGAGTCCCTGTTGGTGGTGAGCTTGAGTATGTTGATAGCACCACGTTAGCGTTGTCATTCAATGGTCGTATTCCGCTGTAGTTGCGAACTGTAGTTATAAATGATAGTTACGAACTGCAGTTATAAATGATAGTTACGAACTGTAGTTATAAATGATAGTTACGAACTGTAGTTATAAATGATAGTTGCGAACTATAGTTGTGAATTTGTGTCTTATTTTAAAGCCCAGCTTATGAGTGAGTAAGCTGGGCTTTTTGTTTCCAATATTAGCCGTTATTAGCTCAAATCGATTGCTAATCGCCAGTTATTTCGCCAGTTCATGGTTTTTTTTCAGCAATAAAATAATTTCCCCTTGAATTCTATTTATCGCGCCCCATTTCCTAGGTAACAAAGATTTTTATACCGTGTTGGATACAACATGGTTGATGTATTAACGTAAACAAGGGAAATTTTCATGTCTCAACAAGAAACGCATGGCTTTCAAACCGAAGTAAAACAGCTTCTACATCTGATGATCCATTCTTTATATTCAAATAAAGAAATTTTCTTACGTGAACTAGTCTCAAATGCTGCGGATGCGGCAGATAAGCTACGTTACTTAGCATTAACTGATAACGCATTATATGAAAGCGATACTGAACTGCGTGTTCGTATTAGTACCGATCAAGAAAAAGGCACTGTTACTATTGAAGATAACGGTATCGGTATGACACGTGATGGTGTGATTGAACATTTAGGTACGATTGCAAAATCAGGTACTGCAGACTTCTTTAAAAACTTATCAGGTGAAGAGTCAAAAGATTCGCAGCTTATCGGTCAATTTGGTGTAGGTTTTTATTCTGCCTTTATCGTTGCTGATAAAGTCACTGTACGTACCCGTGCAGCAGGTGCAGCAGTTGATCAAGCGGTTCTGTGGGAGTCAGCAGGTGAAGGTGACTTTACCGTTGATACCATCACTAAAAATAGCCGCGGTACTGAAATTACCCTTCATTTACGTGATGAAGAAAAAGAATTCGCTGATGATACTCGTTTGCGCTCAATCATTACTAAGTACTCTGATCATATCTCAGTACCAGTAGAAATGTTTGAAGCTGGCCTACCAGAAACAGATGGCGAAGATGGCGAGAAAATCCCTGCTACTGAAGGCGAGTGGAAGCCAATGAACAAAGCCACTGCGCTTTGGACTCGTAGCAAATCAGATATATCAGATGAAGAATATCAAGAGTTCTACAAGCATATTTCTCACGACTATGCTGATGCAGCAACGTGGTCTCACAACCGTGTTGAAGGTAAGCAAGAATATACCAGCTTATTATATATCCCAACTAAAGCCCCTTGGGATATGTTTAACCGCGACGTTAAGCATGGTCTAAAACTATTCGTTCAACGTGTATTTGTACTGGATGATGCTGAACAGTTTATGCCAACTTATTTACGTTTTGTTAAAGGCTTAATCGATTCAAATGATTTGCCACTCAACGTATCGCGTGAAATCTTACAAGATAACAGCGTAACTAAAGCATTGCGCACTGGTGTGACTAAGCGCGTTCTTGGCATGCTAGAAAAAATGGCTAAAAACGATGCTGAAAAGTATCAAGCTTTCTGGGCTGAATTTGGTCAAGTATTAAAAGAAGGCCCAGCTGAAGATTTCGCTAACCGTGAGCGTATTTCTGGTTTACTGCGTTTTGCTTCAACCCATAACAATTCACCAGTGACAGATGTGTCATTAGATGATTACATCAGTCGCATGAAAGAAGGCCAAGATAAGATTTACTATATCGTGGCTGATAGCTATGAAGCGGCAGCTAACAGCCCGCATTTAGAGCTACTGCGCAAGAAAGACATTGAAGTTCTATTAATGTCAGAGCGCATCGATGAATGGCTAATTAACCACTTAACTGAATTTAAAGACAAGAAACTGCACTCAGTAACGCGTGGTGATTTAGAGCTAGGTGAACTTGAAGATGCTGCTGAAAAAGAAGCTCAAGAAAAGTTAGCTGGCGAAGCTGAATCATTAGTATCACGTATTAAAACAGCGCTAGAAGGTAAAGTATCAGATGTTAAAGTGACTTCTCGCTTAACGGATACCCCTGCATGTGTGGTTGCCGGTGAAGGTGAAATGTCATCGCAAATGATTAAGCTTATGCAATCAGCAGGTCAGCCTGTACCTGAGTCTAAGCCGACATTTGAAATTAACCCACAGCATCCGCTGGTTGAGCGTCTAAATGACGAGCAAGATGAGCTAGCATTTGCTAACTGGGCAGATTTGTTATTACAACAAGCTCAGCTTTCAGAAAAGGGCAGCTTAGCGGATCCATCGGCATTCATTAAGTTAACCAACCAAATGCTAGTGGCGAGCTTAAAATAGTCATTAGTATTGCAATAAAGCGGGCTTAGGCCCGCTTTTTGTTAGCTATCACGAAATAGTTAAAAGGAATCAATATGGAACATATTATTAATTTAACTAAAGAAAATATTCAGCAAATTGTTGATGCTTCGATGGATAACTTTGTGGTGATGTCTTTTTGGGCACAACAGCAACCGCAAAGTGTACAAATGCTACAAGTGATGGAACAGATTGCCAATGAGCAAGCTGGGCGCTTTATCCTTGCGAAAGTGAATTGTGAAGCTGAGTTAGAAATTGCTAATTACTTCCAAATTCAGAGCTTACCTACCCACCTAGTGCTGAGTAAAGGTCAGCCGGTTGATGGTTTCGCTGGGGTGCAAAGTGCAGCGCAAGTGAATGAATTACTTGATAAGCATCTTCCTGCGTTATGGGTAACAGATTTTAATGCTGCAAAAGCGATTTTGGTTGAAGCAGGCATTGAAAAGCCAAGCGACGAAAAACTTGAACAAGCCTTAGCATTACTGAAAAGTGCCTTTGCTGAATCTCAGCAACAAGCAGAAGTGGCCTTAGTGCTTATCGATGTTTATTTACAATTGGGCATACTGGCTGAAGCTAAGACCTTATTAGATACGATAGGGCTTGCAGATCAAGACAGTTACTATCAGAACTTAAAAGCCAAGTTAGCCCTAGCAGAAGACGCTGCAGATACCCCTGAAATTCGTCAGTTACAACAATCATTACAACAGCAGCCTGGTAATATTGAACTGACTATCGATTTGGCCAAAGCATTGAATCAAGCTAATCGTGGCGAAGAGGCACTTGAGTGTTTATTTGCCATTTTAGAGAAAGATTTATCCGCTGCGGATGGAAAAGTTAAACAAGTGTTTATGGAAATATTGACAGCACTAGGGCAAGGCAACGCCATAGCCAGTCAGTATCGCCGCCGTTTATACAGTTTACTGTATTAAACACGGAAAATTTTCGTATTAGATATTGGTCTAAATCTTGAGGTTTTACCTTCTAAAGACCGTCTAAATGTGCGAAAATCGCCGCCTAAAAATATGAAAGCAATATAGAGGACTTTTGAGATGCGCATTATACTATTGGGTGCCCCTGGTGCCGGTAAAGGTACACAAGCTCAGTTCATTATGGAGCAGTACGGTATCCCACAAATCTCAACTGGTGATATGCTGCGTGCAGCAATTAAAGCTGGCACTCCGTTAGGATTAGAAGCTAAATCAGTGATGGATGCGGGCCAGTTAGTATCAGATGACCTAATTATTGGTTTAGTTAAAGAACGTATTGCCCAAGATGATTGTGCAAAGGGTTTCTTACTTGATGGTTTCCCTCGTACTATTCCTCAAGCAGACGCTATGGTTGCTAATGGAATTGAAATCGATCACGTGATAGAAATTGATGTGCCTGACGAAGAAATCGTTAAGCGTATGAGTGGTCGTCGTGTTCACTCAGGCTCTGGCCGTGTTTATCACATTATCTTCAACCAACCTAAAGTTGAAGGTAAAGATGACGTCACTGGTGAAGACTTATCTATCCGTCCAGATGATGAAGAATCAACTGTACGTAAGCGTCTTGGTATTTATCATGAGCAAACTAAGCCGCTAGTAGAATACTATGGTAAAGTCGCAGCTGCTGGTAACACTCAATACACTAAGTATGATGGTACTCAAACTGTTGCCGCTGTTAGCGCGCAAGTAAAGCAGTTGTTAGGTTAATACCTACAAAGTAGTATTTTTATACTGTTGAATTATAAAAAAAACCTGCATTGCAGGTTTTTTTATGTCATAAATAAAATCATCGTCACAAAAACTGAGAATGATTGACATCTATCTTGGTGTTGATTGTATTTGTGTTAAAATTAGCGTTTGGTAATAAGAACGTTTCTATTAAAGCGTTACTGTTTTCAAAAGCTGTGAATAACCCATAATCCTTATTGCATGGATGCCTACTCAAGAGAGTTTAAGATGAAGTTCCCTGGTCAACGCAAATCTAAGCACTATTTCCCAGTAAACAACCGAGACCCATTATTGGCTCAGTTAACCCAGCAAGAGCAGTCTGTATCTACCTATATTTGCGGTATTGACCAAACTCTTGTGGATATTGAAGCAAAAGTCGAAGATGAGCTACTGGGCCGTTACGGGCTTCCAAAAGGCAACTCAACTCTTATTGATGATCAGCAAGCTCACGAACTTTATAATGAACTAAAAAACAATGAGATGATCAGCGATGAATTTGCTGGTGGCACCATTGGTAATACCGTTCATAACTACTCAATTTTAGCTGATGACCGTTCGGTATTATTTGGCGTTATGAGCCAGAATATCATGGTCGGTAGTTATGCCTATCGCTACCTTTGTAATACTTCCTCTAAAGTGGACTTAAACTACCTGCAGCCAGTAGATGGCCCTATCGGTCGTTGTTTTACTTTGATCTCTGCTGAAGGTGAACGTACCTTTGCGATTAGCAAAGGTGCAATGGATAAGCTAACCCCAGAATATATTAATAAAGACGTGGTTCAAGGTAGTTCAGCGCTAGTTTTAACTGCGTATTTAATGCGTGCCAGCGAAGGTGATTTAATCACTGAAGCGGCAATGAAAGCGATTGAATATGCTAAAGAAGCCGATGTGCCAGTGGTATTGACCTTAGGTACCCGCTTCTTAATTCAAGAAGACCCTAAATGGTGGCAAGATTTCATTTGCGATAATGTAACAATTTTGGCGATGAATGAAGACGAAGGCGAGGCCTTAACGGGGTTCAGCGATCCGCTATTAGCCAGCGAAGCGGCCTTAGAGTGGTGTGATATGGTGTTGTGTACTGCAGGACCGTTAGGTTTATATACAGCAGGCTATACTGAAGACTCTGAAAAAAGAGCCACAGCCCATTTATTATTACCGGGCGCAATTCCTGAATTTAACCGTTACGAATTCTCGCGTCCTAAACGTAAATCAGACTGTACTACACCGATTAAAGTGTATGCTCATATCTCGCCTTATATGGGTGGACCAGATTATATCCGCAATACAAACGGTGCCGGAGATGGAGCGTTATCAGCATTACTGCATGACTTAGCAGCTAATACTTTCCATAAAACCAATGTACCGGGTTCAAGTAAGCATCAGCGTGATGGCCTGTGTTATTCATCTTTCTCGCAAGTGTGTAAATATGCTAACCGCGTCGCTTATGAAGTATTAGCCCAGCATAGCCCAAGATTATCTCGTGGTTTACCTGAGCGTGAAGATAGTTTAGAAGAGTCATACTGGGAAAGATAACCAGACAGGTTTTCCGTTTATATAATCAGTGACTAAATCAAGGGCAATCACCAAGTGGTGATTGCCCTTTTTGTTTGCATCAAGATAAACAAGTACTTGGTAGACGCTGAAAAATTCAGTAGGATGTTGAATATGCAGAAACATACCTCATTTTAAGTAATTCTGGTTTTAAAAATACATTGGAGAGCATTGTGAAGGGACAAATCTTAAGAGAAATGAAAGTACTTAAGGCGATTGAACCTGCTTATGAAGTCGAGCGCCGCGTAGCATTTCTTAAAACCAAATTGGTCGAGGCTCACAGCCATTGTTTGGTATTAGGGATTAGTGGTGGCGTTGACTCATCTGTAACCGGCAGATTATGCCAGTTAGCGGTAGACAGCTTAAATGCTGACAATCCACAGCAGGCTTACCAATTCATTGCGGTGCGTTTACCATATCAAGTACAAAAAGATGAAGATGAAGCTCAGCTTGCATGTCAATTTATTCAACCCTCAAAGCAGGTAACAGTGAATATTGCTGATGGGGTTATTGGTGTGCATAACGCAACGGTTTCAGGACTTGAGGATGCCGGTATTCAAGTCGCTAATAATGATAATGTTGATTTCATTAAAGGTAACGTCAAAGCCCGTATGCGAATGATTGCTCAATATCATATTGCAGGCCTAACTGGCGGCTTAGTCATTGGCACCGATCATAGTGCAGAAAATATTACCGGTTTTTATACTAAATTTGGTGACGGCGCCTGTGACTTAGCACCCTTGTTTGGTCTTAATAAGCGTCAAGTTCGCCAATTAGCCAGTTACCTTGGAGCGCCAGATATATTAGTGACCAAAGCGCCAACGGCAGATTTAGAAGACGATAAACCGCAATTAGAAGATGAGGTGGCATTAGGGCTAAGCTATGATCAAATCGATGATTTCTTAGAAGGCAAAGAGGTTGATAGCTTTGTTGAAGATAAACTTATTGCGATTTACCAGCGCACCCAACATAAGCGTCAACCTATCCCGACGATTTATGACTAATTTAACTTCCCACTAGCTTAGAGCAAGGATTGTTTAAGTGAGCTTAAATAGCGCCTTAGCTGCTCAATTAACACATTGGGAAACTGGCGGTAATCTAAATATGGCGTGATGAGTATCTGCTCATGCGCCATTATTTTTTGGCTTTCATCTATGGCGGTTAACGCAGATATAAACGATTGATCGCTTATATTAGCGAATGCAGCTTGGCCACAAATGATATGAATATGGCTATTCACACTAAGCTTAGTAGCATTAATGATAATGTTACATTGACTAAAATCTACCCGCTTTAAATCATCAGTAGCTTGCGGATTAAATAATTGGTTGCGGCAATCTCGCCATGTATCTGGCGCTTTACCAGTAACAGCAATCTTGGCCATGATAGTAAATATTTTTCGCCAATGATTGCCATTATCGTTAATGATTTGCTCGATAGCATTTGTATTTTGCCAATGCCATGCTTTGGAGACTTTAGGTGGCGTTGGCAAATAGAATGTGATTTCAGCTTTTTCAGAGCCTAATAAAATAGCTTTTGAGCTAAGCTCGGCGTTTGGCTTAGTCGCGTTATTTGTGATAACAGCAGGCTTTGTATGAATGCTTGGCTGAGTTGATTTCATTATGGGTTTGCTACTCAATATTTTCGGCCTGATGGCATATTATTATTTGTAAATTCAGACTCTTTTTAGACTATCATTAAAACTATACGGACAAAAATTAATTCCATAGGACTGGCGAATGAAAGCAATAGTAATCGGTTCGACTAAACATCTGTTATTTTTTGCTATTTATGGTTTTATTGCCAGTTTACTGCTTTTTATCGCCGCCGTGGTGTGGTTTTTAACGGCTCGCTCTGAATTAGAGATTTGGCATACAACACGCTTGAAAAGTGAGTATCATCAACAGTCTGGCTTAACAGACTTTTCCCAGTATCTTGCTCTTGAAGACAAGCTATTTAATGAGTTAGACCGAAAAATATACCAACAATATACTCCTAAGCTGGCTTCACCTATTAATCGTTACGAAGCCAATAGCTTATCAGATCCAAATCATTGGGATGTAAACTGGAATCGCTCTTTTGAGTGGTCTAACCCCGATGCCAATTATGGCATTTTATTTCTCCATGGTATGTCAGACTCCCCTTATGCGATTTCAAACCTAGCGCGACATTTTAGCGCTTCAGCCGATGTTTTAGGGCTACGTTTACCAGGGCACGGCACTATTCCTGCTGGCTTAGCAGATATCACTTGGCCAGATTTAGCCAGCGCAGTAGCATTAGCGACTCAGCACATGAAGCAAAAATTGGCCGGTAAACCGTTATATGTCGTGGGCTTTTCTACCGGTGCAGCACTGGCATTAAACCTTCAACTAGAAGCAATTGCTGTTAATAACCCTACAGATTATCAAGCAATGATGTTTCTTTCGCCAGCTATAGGGTTAGCGCCCATTGCAGCAGGCGCAAAGTGGCAAGCGAGGTTAGGGCGTTTAATTAATCAAGAAAAACTGTTTTGGAATACCATTGAGGTTGAATACGACCCTTTCAAATATATCTCATTTGCAGTGAATGCCGGTGACGTTGTTTATCAACTGGCTGAAAGAAATCAATATTTAATAAAACAATTTGATCAGCAGCAATTAGCCAATATTCCTCCTATTTTAACCTTCCAGTCAATTGCAGATGATACCGTTTCTACTAACGCGGTGGTCGAGCATTTGTATCAATATTTACCCTCAGATAAGCATAGCTTAGTGATATTTGATATCAATCGTAACCGTAATAATCATCAATTGATCACTAAAAACTTGTTAAACGAAATGGGGCCACTTTGGCTCAACATGCCCATGAACTACCGTTTAAGTTTAATTGAAAATAGCCAGCAATCTGAGTATGGCGTGCAAGAGCAAAACTTGGTTGAGAGCGAAGAGGGAGCAACAGTAGACTTAGCACTGAAATGGCCAGCTGGGGTGTATTCATTATCGCATGTTGCCTTGCCTTTTCCTGAAAATGACCCCTTATACGGACCACATTATCAGCCTCAAAGTCAGCATATTCAGATAGGGCAGGCAATCTTTAAAGGTGAGCGGGGATTGTTTGGGATCCCCGCAGCAGAGATGTTAAGACAGAAATGGAATCCATTTTATCCGTATATGTTAGATAGATTGGAGCAGTTTATTGAGCCGTGATTATCGCGGTAGCTAAACTCGTCACTAGCTTAGCGATTATGGTTTTGATATAAAACGTTAGTGGGCTACTCTGGGTCACTTGGATCATTAATCACATCAATAATGACTTTATTTCGCCCTTGCTCTTTTGCTTTGTATAGGTTGTCATCTGCAACTTTTATCCAGTGATCAATGTCTTTAGAAAAGTTGGCGTTAGCCGTTATCGCGCCAATACTGGTGGTGACTGAAAAGTGCTGTTCATCCGTTGGCGAGTTAATTATTACTTTGGCTAACTGTTCTCTAAAATGATTGAGATGCTGCTCAATTTTAAGGGCATTGGATAAAGGCAATATCAAAATAAACTCTTCACCACCATAGCGAGAAACGATATCGGTATCGCGTTTAAATTGCTGTTTTAATAGTTTAGATACGACTCTTAAGCATTCGTCCCCAGCCAAATGACCGTAGCTATCATTGACCTGTTTAAAGTAATCTAAGTCAAGGATAGCAATGGTAATGGCATGCTCACCTCGCAGACAAAAATCCAGCAAGCTATCAAATCTATCTTCTGCATAACGGCGATTATAAAGCCCCGTTAGTGGATCTTTATCCACTAATGCCAATAACTTTTGATTGGCTTTTTCAAGCTCATCGGTGCGAATCGCGACAGTTTCTTCTAGCTCCAGTTGGTGCTTAAGTAAGTCACGTTTACTGGCGGTGAGGCTCTTGTACAGGTTATATACTTCTTCTGATGTACTTTCATTATCAATTTGTTCTTTTAATTCAGTACCACTGATTTGTCCGAATTGATTAGCCACAATTTCTAATGAGTTAGTGAGTAAACGACACACTCTGGAGGAGATTAAAAAGGTCAAAATGATGGAGATGAATAGCATCAAGTAGGTGCCTAGCATTTGTGTTTCGGCGGTTTTAACTAACGGAGACAGTGGCTGTAATACATACAACTTCCAACCATTGTTTAGTCGATTACTGATGTACACGTATTCAGGTGATGTGGCGGTTAAGTTGTGAATATTGATCACATTTAAACTGGTGCGGTAATTTCCTTTTTCATTTGAATAGGTAAATTCTACGTGAGTGCTTAAGTTTAGAGAAGGGGTGGAATAAATGATGTTGTTATTGTTATCAACGATGATAATAAACTCTTTATCCCCTGTTCCATTTTGATTATCTATCTTAGAAAAGAACGCTAAATCCAGCGAGCCTTCAATAATTCCACTGACCTTTGATTGATCATTATTGTGATAAAAAGGCGCACTAATGGCGATAATTGAATCGTCACCAAAACCGCGGCCTTTAAACACAGGCGAAACAAACAAGCGCTGATTATAAAAAGACTCAATAAAGTAGTCTCTATCTGAAATTGATAAATCCAGTGGTTGCCCTGTTTTATTGAGCATAATACTGCTGGGGCTTGCGGCAATCACTTGAGCATCAGTGTCTGCCAGCAGCATAGTAATAAAACTAGGATAATGCTGATGCAGTTTGATTAAAACTTGTTGTAATTCACTGTAGGATGACGTCGTTAAGCTGATTAAATCTGCCGCATAATCAATGACCATTTTATGTTCATTAAGGTATTGCTCGGTTGCCGTACTAATATGTTCGGTGGTGTCAGTTAAATTTCGCTTCAGTAACTCTTGTTGTTTTTCAAGAAACAAATAATTAAAAGTCAGTGCTGATAATAACAAGCAAAGGGTGATCATTAACGTCATAAAGTAGGTGACTTGAGCGTTAAAACTACGACGTTTTTGGTTGGTTTTTGTGTCATTTAACTGCCACGTATTAGGAATAAACAAGATGAACAGTGACGCCAAGCCAGCGTAAATTAAACCGTTGATGCTTTGCTTGATAATGGCGAATAACATGTGGCTATCTGGAAAATCAGCAAGTGTCACCATGTATATATAGGTTAATGGCATACCAAGAGCTAACCAATAAATACCACTGCTATATAAGGGAAACAGGCCTTTTCTGCGAGCAATGCCAATGAATATTGCTTCGGTACAAAATAGTAAATATACATGGGGGCTACCCCAAGTGAGCATTAATCCACTTGCGCTGAGTATGGCGGTGACTAAACCATACCAAGGGCCTAAAAGCACAGCTGAAATAACGGTAAAAGTATTACCTAGCACTAATTGGACATTGGCGAATATTGGAATGGGGTAGCAATTAATTACCATTCCTAATAGGCCAAAACAGAGTGCAATTAGGAGGTCTTTTTTATTTATTATAGGAAACTGCAATCGAATACCATGTGATCGAACTGTTATGTAAAAATTTTATACTCGTCAAGCATTTAACTCAAGTGGAAACGATATAGTGGCCCCCGTAATGTGAAAAATCTGAATTCTGCTTGTGAGCTCAATACCCATTTGAGGCAATACTTTCCTGCTGCTTATCTTAGTCAATCACTAAATTCAGTTCGACCTTGGTCTACATTAGCTTAATTGGTGATGTAGACATAACTTCAGCATTTCATAGGTTAAGTTGTTGTTAATAAGTAACTATTTTGTTTTTTCTATAACTGGCCAAACCAAATCTTAGACTAAGGTCGTGATTGTGGTCACATTTTGAGTTGTTAGATTAACTATCGACTTAAAAAATAATTAGCACTGGGGAGTCACTATGAGTTTCGAAAATCAAGATACAGCAAGTGGGTACTGGCGTGAGAATTTACGCTTAGTATTGGGGTTGCTGGCAATTTGGGCTGCAGTATCATTTGGCTGCGGTATTTTACTGGTCGATGTTCTTAATGAAGTCCACTTCATGGGCTTTAAATTGGGATTCTGGTTTGCACAACAAGGTGCCATGTATGTGTTTGTTGCACTGATTTTTGTGTATGTAGCGAAAGCGAATGCTTTAGATAAAAAATATAACGTACACGAAGACTGAGGAATAAATCATGGATGTTCAAACTTTAACTTATATTATCGTGGGCTTGACGTTTGCCCTGTACATCGGTATCGCAATATGGTCTCGTGCTGGCTCAACTAAAGAGTTTTATGTCGCTGGTGGCGGCGTGCCGCCAGTTATGAACGGTATGGCAACAGCGGCGGATTGGATGTCTGCGGCATCATTTATATCACTTGCCGGTATTGTTTCATTTACTGGTTATGATGGTTCTGTCTATTTAATGGGCTGGACCGGTGGTTATGTTCTGCTAGCGCTTTGCATGGCTCCATACTTACGTAAGTTCGGTAAATTTACTGTGCCAGACTTTATTGGTGATCGCTATTACTCACAAGCTGCGCGAACTGTTGCAGTCGTGTGTGCGATTTTCATCTGTTTCACCTACATCGCCGGTCAAATGCGTGGTGTTGGGGTGGTATTCTCCCGTTTCTTAGAAGTCGAAGTTGAAACTGGGGTTTATATCGGTATGGCAGTGGTGTTCTTTTATGCTGTTTTAGGCGGTATGAAAGGGATTACTTACACTCAGGTTGCGCAGTATTGTGTGCTTATTTTTGCCTTTATGGTACCAGCCATTTTCATCTCAGTGATGATGACCGGGCATATTTTACCGCAAATTGGTTTTGGTGCGGAGCTGGTTGACGCTGCAGGTAATGGCACAGGCGTTTACCTATTAGATAAGCTTGATGGCTTGTCGGCAGAGCTTGGCTTCTCCCAATATACAGAAGGCTCGAAGAGCATGATTGATGTGTTCTTTATTACTGGCGCATTGATGTTTGGTACCGCTGGTTTACCCCATGTAATCGTGCGTTTCTTTACAGTGCCTAGAGTAAAAGATGCGCGTGTATCAGCAGGTTGGGCATTAGTATTTATTGCTATTATGTATACCACTATTCCAGCATTGGCAGCTTTCTCTCGTGTAAATATGATTGAAACGATTAATGGCCCAGAAAAAACCGGTGTTTCTTATGAAACAGCGCCAGAATGGATTAAGAACTGGGAAAAAACTGGTTTAATCACTTGGGATGATAAAAATGCTGATGGCAATATCTATTATGCTAAAGGCGACACCAATGAAATGAAAATTGACCGAGATATTATGGTACTAGCGACGCCTGAAATTGCATCTCTGCCAGCATGGGTCATTGCATTGGTTGCTGCCGGTGGTCTTGCTGCTGCATTGTCAACCTCAGCTGGTTTGCTATTAGTTATTTCTACCTCGGTATCTCATGATTTATTGAAAAAGAATTTTATGCCTGATATCTCTGATAAGAAAGAGCTTTTATTTGCACGAATAGCAGCAGCACTGGGTATTGTCATGGCGGGTTATTTTGGTATTAATCCTCCAGGGTTTGTGGCAGCGGTCGTTGCGATTGCATTTGGTTTGGCTGCATCGTCACTGTTCCCAGCCATCATCATGGGTATCTTCTCTAGAAAGGTTAACAAAGAAGGTGCAATTTCTGGCATGGTATTAGGTTTACTATTTACCGCAAGTTACATCGTGTACTTCAAGTTTATTAACCCAAGTGCCAATAGCAGTGAAAACTGGTTCTTAGGTATTTCTCCTGAAGGTATCGGTATGCTTGGGATGTTGATTAACTTTGGTGTCGCATTTGCTGTTAGCAAAGTTACAGCAGCGGTACCTGATGATGTGGTGGCTATGGTCGAGTCAATTCGTTTCCCGAAAGGCTCTGGTGAAGCGCACGACCATTAAACTTCTATTCAGTATGAACTATAGAATGTGAGTGTTTAACTCACTCATTTAAAAAAGCGCTTCGGCGCTTTTTTTATTGGTGAATTATATAAAACATCATTATGTACACTTATCACTTATCAATTGCTAAATATCAACGATTCGAATAATGCCACTTATGGCCATTGGTCGAATACCAGCACGATTAGAATTTACGTATATTAAATTAACAAAATTGAAGACTATTTGGCAGCAAGTAAGAGGCCCACGATGAAAGATGCCAGTGAACTGCAACCCATTGTTCAATTTATAAAAGAGTTAGTGCCATTTGATGGTCTCTCAGAGGCAAATCTAACGCGCTGCTGCCATAAAATCACCATTGGTTACTACAGTAAAGCATCGGCAGTTGTGCCGTTAGATGCCAGTCATCCGCAACTTTATATTGTTCGCTCTGGCGCATTTGAAGTAAGAGACAATCAAGGTGAGTTATTAGATAGGTTGGGCGAAGGAGACTACTTTGGTTTTCCGTCTTTGTTATCGGGTGAAAAAGTCAGTAACCAAGTGCAGATTTTAGAAGATAGTTTGGTGTATCACTTAGACCCTCAAACCTTTGACTTTATGCGTAGTGAAAGCCGCACTTTCGATCGGTTTTTTAATCGCGCATTTGCTAGACGAATGCGTCACCAAGCTAGATTTAAAGCAAAAGAGTTAACTACGACCAATCGCATCAATAGTTTAATGTCAGTAGATCCTCTAATTATAAATTGTAACGCCAGTGTCAGCGAAGCTGCGAAAAAAATGCGTTTAGCCAGAGTGTCGTCAGTGCTGGTGATGGATAATCAGCAATTGATTGGCATTCTTACCGATAGAGATTTACGTAATCGTGTTCTTGCTGAAGGCTTTGATGGCAGCTTGCCGGTTCATCAAGCTATGACTGCAAATCCCACTAAACTTGAAGCCAACGCTTTAGTGTTTGAAGCAATGCTGTTGATGAGTGAACATGGCATTCATCACTTACCCATTATGGAACAAGAAAATGTGGTGGGGATATTAACCAGCACTGATATTTTACGCGGCCAGAGTTCACAGCCCTTGCTATTAATCGGCGAAATAGAGCGGCAAACCAATATCGATAGCCTGATTAATGTCAGTAAACAAATACCGGTATTACTACAAAACTTAATCAGTGCAGATGCCCGAGCAGAAGAAGTGGGTAGAGTATTAACCTCGGTTACCGATGCATTAACCCGGCGATTAATTATTTTAAATCAGCAAATTTTAGGTGAAGCGCCAATGGCCTTTTGCTGGTTAGCATTTGGCTCACAAGGCAGGCAAGATCAAGCGGCCTGTTCAGATCAAGATAACGGTATTTTGCTGGCCCATGAGCCTGATGAACATGCAAAAGGCTATTTTGATGCGTTAACCCATGCGGTTTGTAAAGGGCTGGACCAATGCGGCTATATATATTGCCCTGGGGATATTATGGCGCAAAACCCCAAATGGCGCTTGTCACTGTCCCAATGGCAACAGCATTTTGAAAAATGGGTACTATCACCCGAACCTAAAGCCTTAATGCATGCCAGTATATTTTTTGATATGCGCTCCGTTTATGGGCCACAAAATTTATTTTATCAGTTACAACAGCACGTCTTAAACAACACCAAAGACAACGATATTTTTCTTGCGGGAATGGCGGGTAACTCACTGGTTGAGACGCCGCCACTAGGCTTTTTTAGAAAGTTTGTTTTAGAGCGTGATGGCAGTGAAGTAAAAGGTATGGATTTGAAACATAAAGGCGTAGCGTTAATTAACGATATCGCCAGAGTGTATGCTTTAAGTGCAGGTATTACTGAAGTGAATACGCCTAAGCGGATCCGAGCATTGATGGAAGCCAATATCATTAACCGTAAAGATGCCCTTAATCTAGCTGATGCACTAGAGTTTATTGCGCATATGCGGTTATCAAATCAAGGTCAGCAGCATACACAACAACAAGAAGTCACCAATTACTTAAAACCGCAGCAAATGTCATCGTTATTGCGACACCAACTCAGGGATGCTTTTAAAGTGGTTCATGATGCGCAATCTGGCTTAAGAATGAAGTTTATGCGAAGTTATTAATGGTATTTCTATTTGGGGTAGCCTTTGATGTTAATAGTGTGGAGTAAACAACTTAGTGAATGAGTTATGGCTAAAAACGCGCTTACAGTTGGAACTTTTCGGTCAAAAAGACGAGCTTGCGGCTTATCAGTCGAGTATTAAACCTTATCTTAGCGCTATGATTGCGGATCTACCCATCATGGCATTAGACCTTGAAATGACCGGGTTAGATCCTAATAATGACCAAATAATCAGTATTGGTATTGTGCCGATTGAGCATGGCGCCATTCCGTTATCAAAAGCCCTGCAAGTGATGGTGACAATCGATGGGAGTGTAGGGCAGAGCGCAGCAGTGCATGGGATTATCGATAATCATTTAACAGAAGCGTTATCACTAACACAAGCTATGGCTTGGTTGCTTGCACAAACTCAAGGCTCAATTTTGTTAGCCCATCATGCACCCATGGACATCAGCTTTATCCAAAGCCATTTAGAAAAAGTCTATAAAAGAAGCATTAAATTGCCTTTTATTGATACCTTAGCGTTAGAGAAACAACGACTTTTACGCCAACATGATGTACTACAAGAAGGTAGTTTGCGGCTCGATGCTTGTCGAAAACGATACGGTCTGCCGACTTATTATGGCCATGATGCCCTTACAGATGCACTAGCATGCGCTGAATTGTTTGTGGCACAAATAGCCTCTATTGGCGACAGTAAAACCATGAAGGCGGCGCAATTTATTAGTATATAAAGGCAGCAGCCTGAACTTAATCAAATCAGTTTAAATCCAGTAAATAGATATAAAAAAACCAGCACAAGGCTGGTTTAATGGTTTAGCAAGCTGAGTTTACTTTGATTTGTTCATGAAGAAATCAACAGCTGGCTTAATGAGTTCTAAGGCTGTTACTTCACAAGGTGGAAGCTCGGCTGTAGGTGGGTTAATCGGTGTAGTACGCTCACCCCATTTAACTAATGCAGCCGCTGAGGTTAAACCCGCGCCAAAGGCACATGATAAAACAGTTTGACCCGCTTTCAACTTACCTTGTTCCAGTGCATCACAAATTGCAATAGGGATAGTCGCAGCCGAGGTATTGCCATATTTTGCAATATTAACAAAGGCTTTTTCTTTTGGAATTTTCATCCGACTAATTAAGGTATCAATAATACGCTCATTGGCTTGATGAGGAATAACAAAATCAACGTCTTCTTTATTGATATTGCACTTTTCAAGCACTTTAGTGCTTAGACCGCCCATGCCATGAATCGCGCGTTTAAACACTTCTTGGCCATTTAGATGAATGAAGAAGTCTAAAGAAGATGAATCAAAGCGATCCATTTTGGTACCAAAACCAGAGGCTAAAATATCACGCGCTGCAGGGTCATTGTTTAACTCGTAACCTAAAACACCGCCTGGTTGGTCGCTTACTTCTAATACCACCGCGCCGGCGCCATCACCAAATAATACGGCCGTTTCACGGCGAGACCAATCAAGGTAAAAAGACAAACGCTCTGCACCAATAACCAACACTTTTTTATTTTGGCCACTTTTGATCATTGAACTACCTAGACCAAGACCGTACAAGAAGCCACTACAGGCCGCGTTGATATCAAACGCACCGCAAGATGCACCAATATTGGCTTGCACCGTTGAAGCAATGTTTGGGATTAAAGTATCAGGGCTTGCTGTTGCTACGATGATTAAGTCAATCTCACTGCCATCAATACCTGCAGCTGATAACGCATTTTGCGCTGCAACCGTAGCAAGTTCTGATGTATTTACGTGGCTAATACGTCTTTCACTGATCCCGGTACGAGTTTTAATCCACTCGTCTGACGTTTCCATAAATGTGGCTAAATCGTCATTGGTCAGAGTTGCTGGTGGGACACATTTTCCCCAGCCGGTAATATGAGCATACTGCATGTGGTGATCTCTCAAATAAAAATTAAAAAATAATCTGGTAATAAAATGTCTTCATTTAATAGAGGGACTGTTACTCCCCACTAAACCTACTTTAAATGCTGGACCACAAGTGCCTTAATGGCTTCTGCTGCATGTAAAATATGTTGTTGTAATAATTTGGTCGCTTTGCCGATATCTTTGCGTTTGCACAATTCGAAGAGTTCGCGATGCTCTCGTTCCGCCGTTGGTATTCCACCGGTTAAAAGTAGCTGTAAACGGATATAGCGATCACAGTTATTATTTAAACCATGGACAACTTCGAGAGTATGAGGTCGATTAGCGGCTTCATATAAGCACGTATGGAACTGAATATTGAGTTCGCTCCAAGTTGCAACTGAGTCCTCTTGCTTAAAAGCCGACTCGAGTTTGGCTAGCACCTTGTCAGCCCGCTCAAAATCATCATCTTGTAGATTAGGAATTGCTTTTGCAAGCAAATCACTCTCTATCATAGCGCGTAGCTCAAATAATTCTGTGACCTGCTCAACAGAAAGCATTGTCGCAGTGGCACCTTTATGGGCTTCAAACTTGACTAACCCTTCAGCCTCTAACTGTACTAAAGCCTCACGAACAGGAATACGACTGACATTAAGTTGCGCAGCAATTGCTGACTGTCTAAGCGGTTCACCCGCTTTGATATAGCCAGAAAGTAATTGTTCTCTCAAAACTTCTACTACAGCTTGGGTGCGAGTTTTATGAATTATTGGCGTTATTTGACTCATTACTTCTTATAATTGTCACAAAATATCTACGGAAGGGTAACCTTTACTGGCGTTATTATAAAGTATCGATGTAAAAAATCTTCCTTTTATAATACATGTGCATATTTAACTAAGTAGTGGGATAATCACTGTAATTGAAATTTTAGGAGTAGTACCGTGAATAAAGCCATTTTTTTAGACCGTGACGGCGTTATCAATATCGATAAAGGCTATGTGCACTTGGTTGATGACTTTGAATACATTGAAGGTGTGTTTGAAGCATGCTTAGCATTTAAAAAAATGGGCTACATGGTCGTGGTGGTGACAAACCAATCTGGTATTGCTCGCGGTATGTATAGTGAAGATGATTTTCACCATTTAACTGAATGGATGGATTGGAACTTTGCTGATAAAGGTGTGGAGTTGGACGGTATCTATTATTGCCCCCATCATCCAGAAAAAGGCCTTGGGGATTACAAACAAGATTGTGATTGCCGCAAACCTAAACCCGGTATGCTTAATAGTGCTGCAGAATTTTTAAAAATTGATATGAGTCAATCTATCATGGTGGGTGATAAAGCCGATGATATGCGCGCTGCTAAAGCGGCAGGCATCCTAACATCGATTTTAGTTAAAACCGGTAAAGTTGTTGATGAAGCTGGGGTAAGTGAAGCCACTGCGGTAGTAAATAGTATTGCAGACGTGCCAGCTTATTTAGAGCAAATTTTATAATAAGCAAATAAATACTTATAAAATGCAACTAACAGGCTAGATTGCCCATGCTAGCCTTGTTGTTTTCTCATTGGAACCTTGCCATAGACCTAACGGTTTAGGTAATTAATAAAGCGCGTTAAGTCTGTATACGCTTTAACTAAATTACTTTAATCCCACTGCCTTGCAAACTCATCATTAATTCTCTAACTGAGAGTATAAATCCAATGAATTCTGACATGGCGTTTTTGGCATGTTAACCAAATCAGCTTGGTAATGTTCGCAGAGTGCGGTTAACATTTTTTGCCACGGGGCATTGCCTTGATAGTTGGCTAGGTTGTGCCACTGCATAGTGTCAGTATTGACTAAAATGAGCCGTTCAACCTTAAGCAACATGGCGAGTTGCCACTGATTTTCATATACAGAGCGCTGCTTCAAAGCGATATTTTTTTTATAAAACTCGGGTTTCATTACCGCTCGGCCATTGTCTCTTACTTCATATTGTGAAGCGGTTTCTGACATGACTTTATTATCATCGATGAAGCTGGTATTGATAGCGCGAACAGGCAGTGAAGACTCAACAAAAACAAATCGCGTATCATCTAAATCTGTCTGCATCTGTGGAAGCGCTATACCGTCAAATTGCCAATCATTATTTGTCGAATCTGATTTTAAACTAGCCACGATAGTTGGTGCTATATCAATAAGAGAGAATAACCCTGGCACCTTACCTGTGTGGTTAATCGGTTCGCTATGGCGATATCGCAAACTTGCAAGCAATACTTGTGATTGCTCCTGAGACAAGATATTGGTCCCATGGCCCCATGCGGCTACATTGAGTTTTTCAATTTTATCTCTAGGGTTGTTATTGTTATTTTGTATTTCCGTTGCCGCAGTCAATCTATCTTGAGCTAATAAAAAACCTTCACCGTGGTCTGATAGTAGATACACTATGGCATTCTCTAACATGCCACGTTGGCGTAAGCCGCTCATAAAATTGGCTATCTGTATATCTACTGTTTTAATCAATTCTCGATGCATATAATGATTGTAGTTACCGTCCCAGCGTGATTTATCCAATTCAATAAAGTCTTTTGAAGTGAACGGCCAATGTAGCTGACAAAAATGCACCGCTAAGAAATTGGGCGTATCGACAGATAACGCATTGAGCACTTCTTGATTAAACCGCATAGGATCATAGGCTTTACCATAGGCGCGATTAATATATAAATAGGGAAACATATAGCCAGAAATTGGGGTGTTGATGGCAAGGTTAATTAGGGGGATATCTGCTACGTTGGCGATTATGGCATCAGCGGCCCCAACTTTGGGACCAATAACACGATCAAAGCCATAATGCTCATCTATTTGATTAAAGCGGCGCTCATCCATTGCATAGGTTGTTTGATACCCTTTACTTGAAAGTGAGTTTAGTAGCGGCAAATCTTTATTCACTAATTCAGGTGGGGCTAAGTTAAACCTTGCTCCATTATTGACAGGGTATTGTCCCGATAATATACCCATCCATGCCACATATGTTCGTGCTTGTGGTGTATAAGCTTTATCGTAAATTAATGATTTTGCTAATAGCTGATTGAGCTTTGGTGCTATTGAATTATCAGCTCCTCTGTGTGCAAGGTGGTCAGGGCGCAGCCCGTCAATACCGATAACAAAAATATTAGGAAGCTTATTAACCGCTTTGCTACTGCTTGAAAGCGTGTCGTTATTAAAGAAATTAACAAAGCCAATGCTAACAATTAATAGGCTAATTAAAACAAGGGTTTTATGGGTAGATAAGCTGCTGAAGAGGGCATACATAAAATTACTTAGGAGTAAAAAAAACAGCCCCCAAAGTAGCCAAGGTTCTACTAATATTGTGCCACGAAATATCCCCAACAAAGAGGTGGGGTATAAATATGAGTTTGCCGCAACGACAAGAATACAATGGAGTAGTAGGATCACAATCCAGATCTGTGTCTTAATATTGTCATTGTGGCAATACTGAAACCAAGGCCGGCATGAGAGGGTAATAATTGCAGCCCAACAGGCATGTAGCAATATGACCATAGCTGCGAAGAAACTAAGATCGTACAGTAAGCCATTACTTAACAAGTGCTGAGTTTTGATTTGTGTCATCGCATTGGCAATAGAGAAGGGAGAGTGGTCTTGTATTAACTGTTTATAGTTAAATGCAATCACAATAAGAAAAATTAATACCGCCAGTGTTCTAAAATACGTGCGCATCAAAGATATTGATGGGACGCTAAGCTAAGCTAAGCTAAGCTAAGCTAAGCTTAGCATTGCTTGTTACGGTTTTAGGCATGGCTTATCTCTTATGTTTAATTCCGAGTCATTTTAATCTAGCGCTTCATTTTTGTTTTGGTGTAGCCCTTGAACATCATGTTTAGTTTGATGCTGCATTTTTGATTGAGCTTGTGGTACTGGTAGTGGTAAAACCACGCTACTGAATATGCTTTCGGGCTATATTCCAGCTAATGAACGCATTGTCACCATTGAAGATTCAGCAGAACTTCAACTCCAGCAAGAGCATACTGCCCGTTTAGAAACTCGACCACAAAATATCGAAGGTCGTGGCGAAATCACCCAACGTGACTTGGTAAAAAATTGCCTTCGAATGCGCCCTGACAGAATTGTCATTGGTGAGGTGCGTGGTGGAGAAGCATTGGATATGCTGACCGCAATGAATACCGGTCACGAAGGTTCACTAACAACATTGCATGCCAACAGCCCACGAGATGCCCTCGGCAGGTTGGAGTATATGGTTTGTATGGCCGGATTTGATATGCCTGTGAGTAATATCAGGACACAAATAGCATCGGCAATTGACTTGGTTGTACAGCTTGAAAGGCAAGAAGATGGCCGCAGAAGGGTGATAAGTATCCAAGAAATCAATGGTATGGAAGGCGACATCATAACCATGTCAGAGATATTTCGCTTTTCACGTGAAGGCGTTGATGAACAAGGTCAAATTATTGGTCATTTTAATGCCACAGGTGTAGTGCCCAACTTCCATTCTAAATTAAAGCAGCATGGTATTGATCTGCCATTTAAGCTATTTAATTGCGGTGACCCATTCGCTAATTTTTAGGAGTCTTTTATGCCTTCCAATGAAATTATTTTCCTAGTTTTAATTTTTATTGCCGTAATTTTCCTTTCTCAGGCGTTATTTTTACCTGTCTATAGTCCGCAGCGGGCAAATACAGCCCAAGTACGTAAGCGATTACAGCAACTATCCCAAGAGTTTGGTGATGGTGTACTTGAGACTTCTTTACTGAGAAAAAACCGATAAAGCAAAGTTGGTAAGATTGGTCGAGCTTTATAAAGCATCGGTTTTATTGAAGACTTAAGTTACCGTCTCGAGTTGGCTGATTATCGACTTTTAGGGCATCAATTTTTATTTTTAGCTTTATTTGTTGCCACATTAGTGGGGATAGTAAGTTGGTGGTATTTTCGTGTACCACTGATGGTATTTTTTGCAATGTTTATCGTGTTCTTGTTGTTTTATTTTAAATTAAATCGTGATATTGCCAAAAGAATGGATGCGATAGAGGCAAGTTTTCCTGATGCGCTTGATGTATTAAGGCGCGCTTTACAAGCGGGTTACTCGTTTTCTGATGCCATAAAACTGGTTACAGAGGAAATGGAAGGTCCATTAGCCAAAGAGTTTAGCTTGATGTTTGCCAACATCAATTACAGTAAAGATACCAAAAGGGCTATTCTTGGATTTATTGAGCGGGTACCAAGTGTGTCCGCGATGGCATTTTCAAGTGCGGTGATGGTGCAGAAAGAAACCGGCGGTAATCTAGCTGAAAACATTGATAACTTGGCACAGGTTATTCGTAAACGTTTTATGTTCAGGCGTCGAGTAAGAACGTTGTCGGCTGAGGGACGTTTATCTGCGTGGATTTTAATCTTATTACCATTTGTATTGTTCGCTGTTATCTATTTACAAACACCTGACTATGTGGGAGAGCTGACTGGCACCGAAGATGGCAAGACATTGTTAATGTGGGGCGCAATTGGGATGACGTTAGGTGGCCTTTGGATCAGTAAATTGATTAGGATTGATATGTGATATGGACTATTTACTTGGACTCATTAATCAGACATTCGACAATCCCCAACATGTTGAGTGGGCGATATACATTGTTGCTGCGATAGTCGGTATTACATTTGCTCTATCAATTTCGTTGTTAGTAAGCGGGGTATACTCGCCTGTGCGTAAAAGCTTACAACAAATTACTGGCGTTAATACTCAAAGCTCGGCTGTTGAAAATAACGAGGTAAATAAAACCCTGGAGCATGGAATTGGCCAATTAGGCAAAGTGCCATTTTTGAATTTATCAAATAATGAAACAAGGCGGTTGTTAATTCATGCGGGGCTACATTCCGATAGCGCATTGGCCATCTTTAGCGCGATACGTTTACTACTGTTGCTAATAGGTGCAGTACTTTCTATCGTGGTTTTAAAAATATTTCCGGATTTATCGACATTGATCAGTATTTATCTAGTGTGTTTGATTATGGGGGGATTTTTTTTGGCGCCTTCTTTAGTTTTAACCTACTTAGCGAATAAAAGAATGCGGTCTTTACGTGTCGGCTTTCCTGATGCACTTGATTTGCTGGTGGTGTGTTGTGAAGCGGGTTTAGGGCTATTAGCAGCATTGCAACGTGTAGCTCGCGAACTTTCATTAAGCCACCCTAATTTATCCAGCGAATTAGAGTTAGTGTGTAATAAAGTTAGAGCAGGTCTCACTATTAGGGTGGCTTTAAGTGAATTTACCGAGCGAACGGGCTTAGAAGACATTAAAGGGCTTAACTCTGCAATATCCCAAAGTATGCGTTTAGGAACAGGGATTGCAGCGACATTAAGGGTTTTTTCAGAAGAATATCGAGACAAAAGACTACAACAGGCAGAAGAACAAGCTGCAAAGATGGCGGTAAAAATGATTTTCCCAATGATGTTTTGTATCTGGCCGTCCTTTTTTATTGTCGCAGTAGGTCCTGCTGTACTTAAAGTAATGAAAGTATGGGGGCAAGCCTTTTAATATGAATATTCTATATATTAATTTTACTGGATTCAGCAAGAGGCGAGGTATATGTCAATGATGAAACGTGACCTAAAAATGCTTTTCACGCTGGCAATACTTAGTTTTAGTCTTTGTGGTTGTGCATCAGTTGATGAGGATCTTGAACTGACAAAAACACCGCAGCGTCAAGATTTGTATCAAGGGAAATCTCAGATTGCAGTCGGGGGATCACCTCAATCAGAAATTGAGGCTCTTAATCAAGCTCAAGATGCAGAACGCTCCGGCGATTTAGATAAAGCATTATACGCCTATATACAAGCATTAGACTTCAATCAGCAAAACGCTGACACATTTTATCAAATTGCTCGAATACACGTTGCTAAAGGCAATAAAGACATAGCATTAAAAGCCTATAACGAAGCGCTGACAATAAACCCTGATCATAGGTTAGCAAATGCAGAGTTAGGAATTCTTGAAATAGATAGACGGCAATATGTATTGGCAAGAAAGCATCTTGAGAAAACCATCTTTCTTGATCAACAGCGATTATCGGCAATTAAGAGTAAGGCTGCTGGAGCAGATTATACTTCTTTAGATGAGCTATCACCTTTAAGAGTATATAACGCACTGGCTATTTTGGAAGATCTGGAAAACAACAATGAAGCAGCAAGAACATATTTTAGACTCATACTAGCATTCCAACCTCAATCAGCAATTATCGCTACCAATTTAGGTTATTCATTTTATCTTGTGGGAGACTTTGATAATGCAGAGTCATATCTCAAGCAAGCACTAAGAGCTGATCCGAGTTTTACCCGAGCATGGTCGAATTTAGGTTTGGTTTATATCCGCCAAGGAAATTATAGAAGGGCACTGGCAAGTTTTGAACAAACCATGACAACAGCGGATGCATTAAATGATCTTGGCTACTTTTTGATGTTAGAAGGCAAGTACGAACAAGCGATAAGTTTATTTAAGCAAGCAATAGATACTTCACCGACCTATTTTGAACGAGCTCATAAAAATTTGAAAATTGCTTTAGCATCTAAGATTAATTAAAGCTGTGGCTAGATAGATATAAAGTGACTGAATTGAAACTTTACTGATAATGAGGTGGAGCTAGTAACTATTAACCTGCATCAAGTTGAAATGTCATTGAGATGACATACTCATCTTCAAGTTTTAGCCGTAAGCGCTAAAATAATGGATTAACCCTGCATCAAGTTGAATTGATATTGGGATTACACATTCATCGTCGAGCTCTAGCCGTAAGCGCTAAAGTAATGGTTTAACCCTGCATCAAGTTGAAATGTCATTGAGATTACATACTCATCTTCAAGTTTTAGCTGTAAGCGCTAAAATAATGGATTAACCCTGCATCAAGTTGAATTGATATTGGGTTTACACATTCATCGTCGAGTTCTAGCCGTAAGCGCTAAAGAAATGGATTAACCCTTCATCAAGTTGAAATGTCATTGAGATTACATGCTCATCGTCGAGTTCTAGCCGTAAGCATTAAACTGGTATTAATGAAGTTACAGCGCTAGTTGACGTATTGCAGACGTAGCAGCATATATAGAGCAGAGCCTGTAACTAGTGATTAAAACCAAATAAACAGCGATAAAATAGCCAGATTGTTTTATTTTAGCGCAATACGCTCAATTAAAAAGCACTTGAATCAATGTTTGTCAATTAATTTGTAAAAGCCCTTGCATGAAATTTTAGTTTCCCTATAATGCGCACCACTGACACGGAATAAGGCGTCTAAACGCTAGTTACCGAGTCCGCTCTTTAACAATTTATCA